>CAXNNH010000162.1:0-4928 GCA_964203325.1 Burkholderiales bacterium
ACCAACGTTGTTTTACCCGCACCTGACGGTGCCGAAAGAATGTAAAGATGTCCGCTCATGGAGGATTCGCTGGCCTGAATTCAAGAACGCGAATTGTACCTTGTAGCGAATTGTCGCTTCTAATTGTTGTCTACCGGCTTCTACCGGCACTTCCGGCTTATTGACGTTGCCGTGGCGCACACTGTTTGGGCGCAGTGGAAAATGGTACGCTAGGCCGCTTAAAAATGAGCCTGGAGATAGGACATGCAGGACATGCAGGACATGCCGTTAATACCTCATCCGCAAGCCTTAGGCAAGCGCAACAAGATTATGAGCGCGGCCGAGGCGGTGCGCCTGATTCGCGATGGCGATACGCTGTCGACCGGTGGTTTCGTCGGTATCGGCTTTGCCGAGAACATTGCCGTTGCGCTGGAACAGCGTTTTCTCGGCGCCGATCCGCAATCGCCAGCGGGCAGCCCGCGCAATCTGACACTGGCTTACGCCGCCGGGCAGGGCGATGGCAAGGAGCGTGGACTCAATCATCTGGGTCATGCAGGTTTGGTGGCGCGGGTGATTGGCGGACACTGGGGGCTGGTGCCCAAGTTGCAGCAACTGGCCGTGAATAACCGCATCGAAGGCTACAACCTGCCGCAGGGCATTATCACGCATCTGTTTCGCGACATCGCCGCCGGCAAGCCGGGGCTGCTCTCGCGTGTTGGGCTTGGCACTTTTGTCGACCCGCGCCACGGTGGGGGCAAGATCAACAGTATCACCGAGAAGGATCTGGTCGAGCTGATGTTGATCGACGGCGAGGAATATTTGTTCTACAAGGCTTTCCCGATCAACGTCGGTATTATTCGCGGCACGACGGCTGATCCCGACGGCAATATCACCATGGAAAAGGAGGCGCTAACGCTGGAAGCACTGGCTATTGCCATGGCGGCGCACAACTCGGGGGGCATCGTCATCGTCCAGGTCGAACGCATTGCCGAGCGTGGCTCGCTCAATCCGCGTCAGGTGAAGATTCCCGGCATTCTGGTCGATTGCGTGGTGGTTGCCGAAAAACCCGAATACCATCAGCAGACCTTCGGTGAGCCTTACAACCCGGCTTTTTCCGGCGAAATCAGGGTACCGATGTCGTCGATTCCAAGCATGGAGCTTTCCGAGCGCAAGATCATCGCCCGCCGCGCGGCTCTCGAACTGAAGCCGAACAACGTGGTGAATCTTGGTATCGGCATGCCGGAGGGCGTAGCCGCCGTGGCTGCCGAGGAGAAAGTGATTGATCTGATGACGTTAACCGCCGAGCCGGGAGTGGTCGGCGGCATTCCGGCCGGCGGGATGAACTTTGGTGCGGCGATCAACGCCGAGGCGATTATCGATCAACCTTACCAGTTCGATTTTTACGATGGCGGCGGGCTGGACTTAGCGTTTCTCGGTCTGGCACAGGCCGACGCGCACGGCAACCTCAATGTCAGCAAATTTGGTCCGCGCCTGGCCGGAGCTGGCGGCTTCATCAATATCAGCCAGAATGCCAAGAAAGTTGTCTTCGTCGGTACCTTCACGGCGGGGCACTTGGCCGTTGCCATCGCCGACGGTGCGCTGAAGATTCTCAAGGACGGAGAGACGTGCAAGTTTGTCGCGGAAGTGGAACATCGCACCTTCAGCGGCGAATACGCGTTCAAGCGTCGCCAACCGGTGCTTTATATTACCGAGCGTTGCGTTTTCCGCTTGATTGACAGTGGACTGGAACTGATTGAAATTGCGCCGGGCGTCGATCTGGAGCGCGACATTCTGGCGCAGATGGCTTTCCGCCCGGCGATCAGCCCAAATCTGAAAATGATGGATGCGCGCATCTTCCACGACACGACGATGGGATTACGCGACGACATGCTCGACTTGAATTGCCGCTTGAGCAACATTTAAGTTTAAAGAGTGACCAAGGAGAATGTTGATGTTTAAAAGGACGTTATTACTACCGGTCGCACTGTTATTTGCGCTGTTGCCGCTGGCCAGTGCGGCACCAGTCAAACTGCTGGGTTTCGACGATATGTCTTGCCAGGCCTGGGTAAAGTCGAAAGAGGATGCCGAGCAGCGCAAGCTCTACGTGGCATGGATGCGCGGATTGTTGAGTGGCCACAATTACGCCAATCAAAGCCATCAAATATCGGCAATATCCAGCGGAACCGTCGAACAGTACGTGAACCGTTATTGCAGCGAAAAACCACTCGGCGAGTTCAGTGACGCTGCGCTGCGTCTGAGCGATCAGTTCTCTGGGCGCAACGCACCCATTACAAAATAGCCATCTAATTGCCCAAGGAGCGTTGCATTGCCTTCATTTCCACCGTCCTCTACCGACCAAAGCAAGCAAAGCAAACCGACCGAAGCTATCGAAACCACCGAAGCGACTGACTCTGCCGAGTCGTCTCCTTCGTCGTTGCGTCCGCATCTGCGGCAACTGGCCATTCAGTTTGCCGCTGTAATCGCCGTGTTGTCGCTGGCCTGGCCCTACTATGGCGTGCGCAACGAGGTTTTACCGTGGCCGGAAAGTGCATTCGCCATCGGCATTACCGCCTTGCTCATTGCAGTGCTCAGTCGCCAGCCGTGGTGGTGGTGGGCGATACATGCCATGTTTGCGCCGCTGGCTTGGGCAGTGGCACAAACGGCGGTTGATCCCGGCTGGTTCCTGCTGGCTTTTGGCCTGCTGCTGTTGGTATACCGTGGTGCGCTTGGTGGCCAGGTTCCCTTGTATCTGTCTAATACAGAGACTGCCATCGCCCTCGCCGAGTTTACGCAGCATCGAACACAACAAGCCGCACAAATGCTGGCGGCAGAAGGTGACGGTTTGAGTTTTCTGGATCTGGGGGCGGGGATTGGCAGTGTGCTCTGTCCCCTGGCCAAGGCCCGACCAAACGCTCGCTTCACTGGCGTCGAAAATGCCCCGGCGACTTGGTTCGTCGGGTATTTGCGTACGCTGGGGTTGGCGAATTGTGCGTGGCGCTGGGGCGACATCTGGCAAACCAACCTTTCTGGTTACGACATTGTTTATGCTTTTCTTTCGCCGATTCCCATGTCGGCGCTTTGGCAAAAAGCGCAGGCAGAAATGCGACCGGGCAGCGTGTTCATCAGTAACAGTTTTGCGGTGCCCGATGTGGCGGCTAATAACATAATCGAAGTTAGCGATACGCGAAAAACCCTTTTGTATTGTTACGAGCTGTGATCCGACCATCGTGAAGCGTCTGGGTTTACGTACCCACGCACTACTCCTGGCTATACTTCCGGCCTTACTACTTGCCGTCATGCTGGCCGGTTACATGGTGCACCGCGTATCGGCTGACGCCGAGCGTGAGTTACGTACGTACGGCAAAGGCTTGTCGCGGCAGCTTGCCGCTGTTTCCGAGTTGGCGGCCTACTCGGGTGATCGGGAGGCCTTGTATAAAATAGCCTTGGCCGCTCTGGATGAGACGCATATCTTGGCGGTGGCGATATACGATGCAGACGGTTTACCTATTGCAAATACAGGTATTCCCCCTCCTCGTCTAAATCCGCTTCCCCTGCCAGAACAGCAAGCGCTGCTTGATAGCGACGAAAATAGCCTGCTGGTTACTGCGCCTATCGTTTTCCATCGCCGGGATAACACCCCCGATAGCGCAATCTCCTCACGCTTCGAGCCTGCGATAAAAGCCCAGTCCGGGCAGTCCTCTACGCTCGGCTGGGTAACGCTCCAAATATCGCGCACCACTACGTTACAGCGAAAACGTGAAGCCATATTTTTTGCCTTGCTTTCCTCCTTCGCCGTGTTGGTTCTCGCCGGATTACTCGCACTGGTGCTTGGGCGTCAGGTGACCCGGCCGATTCTTCGTTTGCAAGAGGCCATTACCAAAATGCAGGCCGGCCATCTGGATGCGCGTGTGTCGACCAGCAGCAGCGGCGATCTACAGAGCCTCGAAGAGGGGTTGAACTCGATGGCCGAGGCACTGCGCGAAAATCGCGAATTACTGCAAATGAAAATTACAGCCGCTACGCATGAGCTTGAAGAAAAGAAAAACGAAGCAGAACGTGCCTCCATTGCCAAGTCTCGCTTTCTAGCTGCTGCCAGCCATGATTTACGACAACCCTTACACGCCTTGTCGCTGTTCGCGGCGGATCTCGGGCACGAGGCAGTTACCCCCGCACAGCAACGCTTGAGCCGACAAATCAAAGAATCGGTTACCGGCATTGCGGGTTTGCTCGATACACTGCTCGATATCTCCCGTCTCGATCTGGCAGAAGTCACTCCGCAAAAAATGTTATTGCCGCTCGGTGATATTTTTGGCCGTATTGAGAGCAGCTTTGTCCGGCTAGCGCGCAGCAAGGGGCTGCGCTTCCGTTGTCGTCCGACGCGATTGTGGATGATTACCGATGCTGTACTGTTCGAGCGTTTATTAGGAAATTTGGTAGCCAATGCCATTGCTTACACGCCGACCGGTAGCGTGCTGATCGCTGCGCGTCGACACGGCGATCAGGTGCGCGTTGAGGTGCGCGATAGTGGGGTTGGTATCGCTCAGGAGTATAGAGACGCAGTTTTTCAGGAGTTTTTTCAGGTAGAGAATGCGGGCCGCATTCAAGGGCGAGGGCTTGGACTCGGTTTGGCCATTGTGAGCCGTATTGCCCGCATACTCGGACTTAACGTCGATCTACGCTCGGTACCGGGCAAAGGTTCCGTTTTCAGCGTGACGCTGCCGCTTGTGACGTCGATGATCGGCTTACCGCATGCCATGCCGCTTGCGCCATCGCGTCTGGCCTTGTTACTGCCGCAGACTCCAGTGCTTGAAGAGGCGGCGAGTCTGGCCACGCGCTGGGGGATGGACGTTATCTGGATCAATTCGTTTGCAGAGCTACGCAGCGAAGTTGGGGCCAGCGCGGAAGAAGACCCCGAACCGACGATAACGGTCGAATTGCTTGAACGTTTT
>CAXNNH010000163.1:0-4923 GCA_964203325.1 Burkholderiales bacterium
ACCCCAAAAACAAAACTCTTGACGATGCCACTCCAAACGTCATAGCGAAAATCGACCGAAGCCTGCATTTGCGACCAGAAAGCCCCTTCGTCCACGCCAATAAAAACAACGCCGATCAAGTAACCGCCAAAAACGCCCATCGCCGAAAATAAGGCCGCCAGCAATGGCATTGATAGCACTCCGCCCCAAAAACGTGGAGCGACAACGCGGGCGATGGGATTGACCGCCATCATGTCCATCGCCGTCAGTTGCTCGGTCGTTTTCATCAAACCGATTTCGGCTGTAATCGACGAACCGGCGCGCGAAGCAAAGAGCAGTGCCGCAACCACCGGACCGAGTTCCCGCGTCAACGACAAGGCCACCAGAACACCCAGCGCCTCGGAAGAGCCGTAGCGTTGCAAGGTTTCGTAGCCTTGCATCCCCAGCACCATGCCAATAAACAAACCGGAAACCAGAATAATCAAGAGTGACTGGAAACCGGAGTAGTAAATTTCCCGTATCGTGAGATGCAAACGCCGGAAAGACTGCCCGGAATAAACCAAAAGCATCACAAAGAAGCGCGTCGCGAAACCCAGGCGCTGCATCCACTCGTTAACGTGATGCCCGACGCGGGAAACACCGTCGAGCAGCGCAACCAAAGTCGGCTTAACCATGCGCGATGTCCTGCTGTAAAACCTGAGCGAAGTCGTCAGCCGGATAATGGAAAGGCACCGGCCCATCGGCTTCGGCAAAAACGAACTGATGCACAAAAGGATCCTTGGAAGCGCGAATCTCATCCGGCGTACCTTGCGCGACGATGCGTCCGCCGGACATGAAATAAATGTAGTCGACGATCAACAAGGATTCCTGAATATCGTGCGTCACCATAATCGACGTTGCACCGAGTGCATCATTCAGTCTGCGGATCAGTTGCCCGATGACGCCCAAGGAGATCGGATCGAGTCCGGCGAAAGGCTCGTCGTACATAATCAGCATTGGATCGAGCGAAATTGCCCGCGCCAGCGCCACACGACGCGCCATGCCACCGGACAGCTCGGCCGGCATCAGATGATGCGCCCCGCGCAGCCCGACCGCGTTTAGCTTCATCAATACCATGTCGCGGATCAGTTCTTCCGGCAAATCGGTGTGCTCGCGCATCTGGTAGGCAACATTGTCGAACACGGAAATATCGGTAAATAGGGCACCAAACTGGAAGAGCATACCCATGCGCCGACGCATGGCATAAAGCTCGTCGTGCCCCATCTGGCCGACCGAATCGCCATCGACCAGCACTTCGCCGCTGTTGGCTTTGAGTTGACCGCCGATTAGACGCAACAGGGTTGTTTTGCCACAACCGGAGCCGCCCATGATCGCTACGACCCGGCCACGCGGAATCGACATATTGATTCCATTGAGCAGCGGCCGCTCGTCGTAGGCGAAATTGAGATCGGTAATTTTGACCAGGCTATCGGCCAGCACTGCGCTACCCCTACCAAAAAATTGACCGGCGATTATAACCGAAGCGCCTCGGGTCGCTCGTTAAAATCTACACCAAACACGCACGAGTCCGATCACGGGATCAGAGTCGATCCTGCTGCTGCCAGAAGCCTCCGACGATCTGGCCCTTGCTTTGAATTACAATTTAAAGCAGTCGATATAAGATGTATCAGAAAAAATGCTCATGACTGCAAAGCAGCTTGTGCAGGCCCACGTCAGTAAACGGAACAAAACGACGATACCATGCGGTTAGTGCGGATCGGTTCGCATAGCGAACAAAAGCGGATCAATGTGGCCAAAAAGGCACTGGCACAAGCCTTGGGCAATTCTGAACGTCTTCTATTCTATCCGGCGGACTGCGCCGAACATCCGGGCTGCTCGCCGACCTTATCAACGGCTAAGTGTGAGCGGAAGAAGCTTGCTAATCATAACAATCGCATCTAAACAAACTCTATGAATAATAGCAACGTACATGGAATCGTATTAGTCGTAGATGACAACGCCGCGAATCGCACGATGCACCGGGCGATTCTTGCCAAGAAATTTGAGGTCATCACCGCCGCTTCTGGTCGCGAGGCGATTGCACTTTGCCGTGATAGCCTTCCCGATCTGATCTTGCTTGATATAGAAATGCCCGATCTTGATGGTATTGAAACCTGCCGGCGTCTTCGCGAGTGGACGAACGTTCCGGTCATTTTTGTCACCGCCCATGAAAGCCCTGAAGAACATCTGAAAGCTTACGACGCGGGGGGCAACGACATCATTACCAAGCCGGTTCAGAGCGAAATACTGTGGCGCAAGTCAGCCATCGCTATTCGCCAGCACAAAGAAGAATCACAACTGGCGGAAGATAAGCACTCTTTGCAGCACATGGCGATGCAATTCCTCTCAGCGGCAGGTCAGCACGGAATGCTACTGAACTACATGCGTGAAGGCATGACCTGCCTCACACATAGTGATCTCGCACAAAAGCTTTACAGCACAATTACAGGGTTGGGCGTCAGTTGTAGCATCATGCTTCGACATGAAGGTGGCCCCTCTTTTCTCAGTTCTCACGGACAAGCCTCGTCGATAGAGCGTTCGGTCTTGGAACAGTCATCGGCGATGGGGCGGATATTCCAGTTTCGCCAACGCTTGGTGGTTAACTATGATCGTGTCTCGATCATAGTCGCCAATATGCCGGAGGAACAAGAGGAAACAGAAGGCGGTCGTATCCGTGACAACATGGCAATTTTGGCCGAAACGACAGAAGCGCTTTGTCATAATGTTGACATGCGTCAAGAATCCCAAAAGCGTGCCGAACAGATGCAGATTGCGCTGAGCGGATCCGTCAACGCTGTCGAATCCCTGCGCGAAAAATATATGCAAATGCTTTCCGACACCCGAATCTTGCTGGAAGAAATGGTGACGGTGGCCGCTAAAAATTATGCCTGGATCGGTGCTACCCAGGGACAGGAACATAAATTGAATCGAGATATGGACCTTTCCATACAGGCTATTCTTGCGCTTCTCGCCGAGGGGGGGGGATTCGACCAGCATTTTAACCAAGTGCTTTCGACCTTACGAGGTGGGAATTCGACAACCAGCGTCGAGTTATTTTAGACAAGTAGCCCATAACAACCCCTGTTTCTTTAACAGCGGCAGGACGGCAGAAGGATTGGCAGAAGTACCATGGAAATGACGACTCACCCCACTGGGAAGCCGGACATCGAAGCATTCCTGGAGCAGCAGAAAACAGAACTTCTGTTCCGTAATGTGGGCCTTGCCCAGTCAGTGAATGTCTTCAACGCCACGCTACTGGCCTATGCAAACGTTGACATGCATATTTCCGCCATCGTTGCGTTCGTTTGGTGGTGCCTGTTTGCAGCCACGGCGGCGGCGCGCTACCGGATGGCGACTCGCTTTCATGCGGCCCACCCGGATGCGATGGAGGCCCCGACCTGGCGTCATCGCTATCTTGCCGGCACGGTAGCCGGGGCCGCCATGTGGAGTATTGGCATCGTACTTTTCATGTGGAAGGCGCCCGATGGCGCCTTGCTGCTGACCGGTCTGGTGATCTCGGGAACGATAGCGGGCGCCATCCCGGTTCTCGCGCCGGTGCCGGTCGTATTTCGTACCTTTACGCTGATGGTCGGTATTCCGATGACGGCCAGCGTCTTGCTGCAAGCCAATTCGCCGCTCTACTGGGCCTATGGTGTTATGACTATCGCCTTCATTGCAGCCCTAATCAAGAGTGGTAACTATCTGCATGAAACGCTTGATGTTGCCATCCGGCTGGGGCTGGAACAAAGCAAGCTGATTGGCAATCTGGAGCAGGCGCGTAATGCGGCAGTGGCGGCCCTGGACGAGAGCAAACGAACAGAAATCGCCTTGCATGCCAGCGAGGCGCGCTTCCGCTTGCTCGCTTCAGCGACCTTCGAAGGTATCGCCGTGACGGAGCAAGGGCGTTTTGTCGATGCCAACGAGCAATTGCTCAATATGCTGGGCTATGAACGCGCTGAACTGATTGGATTGGCCGTGCTTGACGTGCTGCCGGTCGACGATCAGCAGCGAGTCATCGACAACATCCGGCATGGCGTCGAGAGCCATCTGGAACACCGCATGATCCGCAAGGAGGGCCGACTGATCGACGTTGAGGCGCATGGCCAGAATATCGACAGCGAGGGACGCGCGCTGCGCATCACCGCGCTGCGGGATATCAGCGAGCGGAAACGGATGACGACGGAACGGGAGCAACTGATTGCGCGCCTCGAATCCGAACAGGATTTCCTCAACGTCCTGACCAATAGTCTCCCCGGCACTTTCTACGCGATCAATACCGAGGGCCACTTCGTACGCTGGAATCGCAAGTTTGAGAGCGAGACGGGTTTGAGCGCCGAGGAGATTCGAACACTCAGTCCCGTCGATCTGTTCGTCGGCAAGAACCGCGCCTTGATTGCGGAGCGTATGGCCAGGGTTTTTGCGGAAGGCTATTCCTCGATCGAAGCCGATGTCCGCATCTGGGACGGTAGTTTCCGTCCGTATCTGATGACCGGGCAGCGCGCAACGCTAAACGGGCAAGTGCTGATGATTGGCGTTGGCCTAGATGTCTCATCCATCAAGACCATGGAAGCCGAACTGATCCGTCATCGAGACCACCTGGAAGAGCTGGTACAAGAACGAACGACGGCCCTGGCGCAAGCCAAGGCTTCGGCGGAAGCCTCACTTTCTCTCGTTGAGGCCACGCTGGAAGCGACGGACAACGGCATCCTCGTGGTCAGCCGGGAAGGTGCGATCACCAGTTCAAACAAGCGCTTTGCCAGTATGTGGCAAATACCGCAGGAACTTGTATCGGCAGGCAACGACGATGCCGTGCTTCACTATGCAATCAATCAGCTTGTTGATCCGCAACAATTTTATGATGGTGTGCAGGCGCTATACAACAACCCGGAGGCCGCTTCACGCGAT
>CAXNNH010000164.1:0-4922 GCA_964203325.1 Burkholderiales bacterium
TATCACTTAACTCATGCGCTAAATACCTGGCCCAGAGCCTCATGGTTTCTATACGCTGCCTTTCAGATATTTCTTGTTTCTGTATTACAGAAATGTAGTCCATAAAGTCGATGATCTTAAAATCCCCCCTGATTCCTTTCAAAAATTCAGCCGCAGTATTTTTGGCCTTGTCGTCGTCTGGCGCACAAAATAGTGCTGTTTTCACGAACTTCTTGGTATCAGACTGTAACAACGACTCGGCGATTAACTGATTCCTGAAAAGCTGATTAAATCGACTGCTCGACAACTCTTCATAACTCCAGACAAAGTTATCGCTGGCAGCATAAATTTCCTTGTATCGATCCTTGCTGTAGGCCGTTGCGGAAAAACTCTCTGTATATTTGCATTCGATCCCAATTATGCCTTGCTCACTTCCTATGGAAACATCGAGAGCCACGTCAAAGGCCGAATTATCATGGGTGAAATTCTTCTTTGGCGAAGGAGCGTACTCAAACCGCACGCCTGAAAACCCCGTTATTTCAGGATAGAAACTCTGAACAACTTTCAATCCTAACTCATGATCTAATGCGATGATTCCAAAGAAGTTAAAGCATAATGGTTGGCTTGAAAGGAGATTCTCTTTTAGGCGACTTATCTCAATGATTCCAGACTTGTCATTCGAGTTGTTGTGATTCTCTGCCGCCTCCAGTGCGAGCAATCCGATTTCCTTGGAAATGAAGTTTGAGAGTCCCGCTGTCTCTGCTGGCAACTTGCTGCAAATCAATGCGCGCTCATCCGCAGGGCGGGTCCCTTGTTTCTGATTCAATACGAACGATCTCCACCAACCTTGGTGAATCCTTGCTCTTCTCGCTCTGGGTGAATCGGAAGCCGATACTTCACCTATCCGATCTTTGAGGGACATTTATTTCTCCTATGAGCCTGTTGCAAAAGTTGAGTTTTTCAAATCGCTGCAGCGCTGAATGTGGGTGGTGCAATGCCCCACCATTTTTTGCACCCTCCGCCAGTAGATGCCTGGAGAGGCGCATGGATAAACGATCCGCAAGGGGGTGGGCTGGTGGCGTAAACAGTGACTCTCCGGGCAGCCACCGGTGCGTCCTTAAAAAGCATCTCACGAAATTGAGTAGCTAACAAAAAGCCCGGGAAAACCGGGCCTGAGTTTCTTTCCTGATTTGTCCTGCAACGTGCTGAAACAGCATCAAAGCTTCTTCATCAACACCTTTGATCGGCGCTGCAGGTTGTAGAGTAGGCGCTTTTCAGCGGGTAGTTCGGCGACCGGGCTTTCGGCAAAGCCGCGCTCCTTGAACCAGTGGCCGGTCACGGTGGTGAGCACAAACAAGCGTTTGATGCTAGCTGCGCGCGCACGCACTTCTATACGCTTCATCAGTTTTTCACCGTAGCCCCAGCGACGATAGTGGGGATGTACGGCCAGGCAGGCTAGTTCGGCTTGATCTTCACCGTAGGGATAAAGCGCCGCGCAGCCGACGATCATTCCGTCGTGCTCGACGACCGAGAAGCGGGTGATTTCGCGCTCCAGCAGTTCGCGCGAGCGGCGTACCAGCGTGCCGTCTTCTTCCAGCGGTTCGATCAATGCGACCAGTCCGCTAATGTCGTCCGGACGGGCATCGCGCAATTTTTCGAGCGACTCGCGCGTGATAATGGTGCCAACGCCGTCGCGGGAGAAAAGTTCGCGCAGTAAGGTGCCGTCTTCGTTGTAGCCGATCAGGTGCACCCGCCCAACACCGGCCCGACTGGCGCGCACGGCGCACGGCAGGTAACGCTTCAGATCGGTGGATAGCCAGTCGCCGATTGTCAGCAAGCGCTCACCGGCATCGGCAGTCAATTCATCCAGCAAGGATCCGTCAATGTCGGTGGCGCCACGACTGTCGGTTAGGAAAACCAGCTTATCGGCAGCGAGAGAGGTCGCGGCGGCTTCGGCGACTTCTTCCATGGCCAGATTGAAAATTTCACCGGTCGGGCTGGCTCCCATGCACGAAAGCAGCACGATATTGCCAATCCCCAACTGGGCGCGTATTCCTTCGCCGTCGATCTTGCGCACATGCCCGGCGTACTGCATATCGACGCCATCGAGTACGCCGACCGGTCGTGCGGTGATGAAGTTGCCACCGACCACGCGTATGGTGCTGTTGGCCATTGGCGTATCGGGTAATCCTTGCGAGAGCAGCGCCTCGATTTCGAGATAAACGCTGCCAACGGCATCGATTACGCAGTCCAACGCGGCCGCGTCGGTCACCCGATAGCGTCCGTGATAGACCGACTCCAGCCCCTTTTCGCGCAACTCCTCCTCAATCTGCGGTCGCGCACCGTGCACCAGCACCAGACGCACACCAAGCGCAGCGAGCAAATTGACATCGTAGGCTAAGGTGCGCGCCAGTGGCCCGGCAATCGCCTTGCCGCCGAAAGCAATAACAAAAGTCTTACCGCGAAAGAGGTTGACGTAAGGCGCCACCGAGCGAAACCAGGCGACAAAATGGGCTGAACTCGATTCTTCGGACATTGGGGCAGGCTCCTTGTGGTCAATCTTCGCGCTTAAGCCTTGGGCTTCTTGGGCGGCTCTTCGCGCTGTAAGGCGCGCTCCAGACGCTCGCAAATCGTCCGCAGAATTTTGACCCTGGCGAAACTCTTGTCGTTGGCTTCAACGATGGTCCACGGCGCCAGGCCGGTACTGGTACGGTCGATCATGTCGCAAACTGCCGTATGGTAGGACTCACTTTTCTCCCGGTTGCGCCAGTCTTCCTCGGTAATCTTGAAGCGCTTGAAGGCGATTTTTTCGCGTTCCTTGAAACGTCGGAGTTGCTCCTTGTCGCTGATTTGCAGCCAAAATTTGATGACAATCGCGCCATCGCCCTGTAATTCGTGTTCAAAGTCGTTGATTTCGGTATAGGCGCGCAACCAGTCGGCCTCGGCGCAAAAACCTTCGACGCGCTCGACCAGAACGCGACCGTACCAGGTACGGTCGAAAATGCCGACGCGGCCGGTGCGCGGAATGTGCCGCCAAAAACGCCACAGATAGGGTTGGGCACGCTCTTCTTCCGTCGGTGCGGCGACCGGCACAATCTGGTACTGGCGTGCGTCGATGGCGGCCGTGATGCGCCGGATGCTGCCGCCCTTGCCCGCTGCATCCGAGCCTTCAAAAGCGATAATCAGCGAATGATTCAGGAAGTCCGGGTGGCGCACCAGTTCCGAAAGACGCCCCTGCCATTTTGCCAGTTGTGTTTCATACTCTTTGCGTTCCAGTTTTTGCGTCAGATCGAGCGCGGTAAGGACGTCCAGGTTATCGATTTTGGGCGCCATCGGCGGCGCGACCGGGAAATTCAGGTCGCGCGTATCGGCCAGGCGTTTCTGCAGTGCATCGAGGATGACTTTGCCGACGGTCAGCGAACGGTAGCGGTCATCGGTGCCCTCGACGACAATCCACGGTGCCCACGGCGTATTGGTCACGCGCAGCACATGGCCGGCCGCTTCCTGCAATTTGTCATAGGTCTTCAGACGCGCCCAGCTTTCCTTGGTCACCCGCCAAGCGGTCAGCGGATTTTTTTCCAGTGCCTTCAGCCGCTGGCGCTGCCCATCCTTGGACAGGTGGAACCAGAATTTGAGAACCAGAGCGCCTTCGTTGACCAGCATCGCCTCAAAGCGGTTGATTTGATCCATGCGCTGGTCGAGGTCGCTTTTCGAGAGCCGATCGAGAATATGCTCGGCAATCGGGCTGGAGTACCACGAACCGGCAAAAATACCGGTACGCCCTTTCGGTGGCAACTCCCGCCAGTAACGCCACATATAGGGGCGTTCGCGCTCTTCGTCGGTCGGTGCCGAAAAAGCCAACGTCGACAGATAGCGCGGATCCATCCATTCGTAAAGCACGTTGATCGTCTCGCCCTTGCCCGAGCCATCGACCCCGCTAATCAGGATAACGACCGGAAACTTGCCGTTCTCGCGCAGATCGAATTGTGCGTCGAGCAAAGCGGCGCGCAACTTCGGCTCCTCCTCGCGAAAAGTCGCTTTGTCTATTTTATGTCCCAACTCTGCCGATTCAAACATCACCCGTCCTCTCCCCCAAATCGCCCCATAAGCACTGTAATGCCGCCAGTGCGGCCAAGCCCGCCGTCTCGGTGCGCAATATACGCGGCCCGAGACGAAGCGCAACGAAACCGGCCTGCATGGCCAATTCCATTTCTTCCGGTGCCAGCCCCCCTTCGGCACCGATCAATAGTTCAATTCTTCCTCCTGGCGCGGGCGGTGCCAGTGTCGTCAGACTCTGTGCGGCCCCTGGTGCCAACAGCAAACGCAAGGTGTCCGGGGCGGGCGGGCGGGCCAGCCAGCGCTCCAACCCTTCGAGCGAGGTCACCTCCGGCACGCGGTTGCGCCCACTCTGCTCGCATGCTGAAGCGACCACGCCGCGCCAGTGTTCGACCCGCCGGCTGGCCCGTTCGCCTTCGAGGCGCACCACGCTGCGCCGCGACACCAGCGGCACAATGCGCGCAATGCCCAGTTCGACGGCCTTTTGCACTGTCAGATCCATCTTCTCGCCAGCTTGCAGTGCTTGTGCCAACGTCACCGACAGTGGCGACTCGCACTCAATGTCGTGCCATTCGAGCACATCAACGCTCACCTTCTCGCGATCGATAGCGGCAATCCGGGCGCCATATTCGCCGCCGGAGCCATCGAACAGCGTCACTGGCTCGCCGACGCGTAGACGCAAAACTTTGGCCGCGTGACGGGCGGCGCCTTCGGGCAGCGTGATGCTTGTCGCGGAGACCAAGGGTGTCGGACAATAAAAACGAGGAGAACTCATGATGATATTATAGATTCGTTCACGACTTTCCTTGTCCACAGGAGGCTTCTTAGATGGCTATCAATACTCCCCTTTGCAATTTCGGCTGGAAAGCCCCCGACTTTGCGCTTGG
>CAXNNH010000165.1:0-4872 GCA_964203325.1 Burkholderiales bacterium
CCGAGGGCGTAGAGCGGACGCTTGGGAAAATGCTGCTTCAGTCGGCGCAAAATCCAGTCAATTTCTTCGCTGTCGCCCGAATGATAAGCGCGCGGCAAGCGGTTGATCTGGCCCGAGCAACCGCGAAAATGCACCAGCGCTGCATCCCAACCAACGACTGAAAAGGCGCGCATCAGGCTGATCGCGTAATGGCTATTTGAATTGCCCTCCAATCCGTGGAAAAGGGCGACCAACGGGGTGTCCCGATCGCCGGCAACCAGTCCCGGCGCCTCGTTCCAGTCGAGGTCGATATAGTCGCCGTCCGGTGTTTCCCAGCGCTCGCGCCAGTAGGCGGGCGCTTCAGGTTTGATCAGCAGGGGATAAATCGTCTGGGCGTGTCCGCCGGGGAGCCATTTTGGCGCCCGATAAACAGCCGGCGGGGTCGGGGTGGCGATCAATGCAGGGTCCGCTGGCGACCGCCGCTCTCGTCGGCGTCGACCGAAGTTCCATCGAGATCTTCGACCGCTGCCGCTGTCGAGGAATGGTGCGAGAGTAGTCGCCAGCCACGCGCACCGCGCTGAAAGACGTTGGTCGCCAGCATCGGGCCGTGCGCCGTGTTTTCGTCGCCGACGTAAAGCGTTTCGATGACGTTATGCACGGCGAGCAGCATGCCCGACCAGCGCACGCTGCGCGAAATGCGCACGGTCAGGCGCGGATTGTGGGCGAAGATGCTGCGCCAGTTGTCGCGAATGGCGGCCGCACCGCGCAAACGCTGGCCGGTCGGATGAATGCAGATGATCTCTTCATCGTCGGCCCACACGGCCATTAACGCTTCGAGGTCGGCGCGCGCGATGGCTTCGTAAAATGCGCTTTCGACATCTTCGGCTCTGGCAAAAATAGTGCTCATGGGCAGACCTTGGGTAGGGATATGGCGAGACAGGCGTCCAGGACGCGCTGCGGCGCCAGTTTGTGCAGGCAGTCGAGATGACCCAGCGGGCATTCGCGTTTGAAGCAGGGGCTGCATTCGAGCTGCAGACTGAGAATGCGCACGTCTGCCGCGAGCGGTGGCGTGAAGCCGGGAGACGAAGATCCGTAAAGGGCGACTAGCGGCCGGCCCAGTGCAGCGGCGACGTGCATCAGGCCAGAGTCGTTACAGACGACGAAATGGGCAAGGGCCATCAGGTCGATGGCCTGCGCCAGAGTCGTATTGCCGCAGAGTACGTGTAGTTTGGCCGCCGTACCGGGGGTGACCAGGGCGGCGATTTCATCGCCGACACTTTTGTCTTTCGCCGAGCCAAGCAGCCAGAGGGTGGTACCGTTGTCTGCTAACGCGTCGGCCAATTTGGCAAAGTGCTTGATCGGCCAGCGCTTGGCCGGCCCATATTCGGCACCGGGGCAGAAGATGGCCAGCCTGGCGGGTCGCTTCAGGCCGAGCGCAGCGAGAGTAGCGTCTTGTTGTTCGGCACTGGAGGTCAGGCGCGGCCAGGGGATGGGGCGCGGTAGCAGTACACCCGGCGCTTCGGCGAGTTGGGCAAAGCGCTCGGCCATTTGCGGTAGTGCAACCTTGTCAAGCCGGTGCCAGCGATTAATCAATCCGTAACGCGACTCGCCGATAAAGCCGATGCGCTCGGGTATGCCGGCCAAGAAGGGGATGAGCGACGACTTGAGGGAATTGGGCAACACGTAAGCGCGTTGGTAACCGGCTTTTCTCAGTTGGCGTGCCAGGCGATAGCGATCTTTGAGCGCGAGGTCGCCGTGTGCGAAGGGGCTGTCGATGATGCGACCGATTTCCGGCATACGCGCCAGCACTGGCGCGACCCAGCGCGCGGCCAAGGCATCGAGCTGCAGACCGGGGTTCTTTTCGTGCAGGCGCATGAATAAAGCTTGGGCCAAAACGGTATCGCCGATCCATGCGGGTGCGACGATGAGTGCGCGCTGCACGCTTAATGCCCCTTGGGCAGTGCTCCCTTGAACACGTAGTGAGCGCTGCAATAGGGGCAGACGACGGAGCCTGTCGTTGTAACGTCGAGAAAAACGCGCGGGTGGCACGACCAGAGCGACACATCGGCCCTCGGACAATACAGAGGGAGGTCATGCGCAGTAATTTCAATCGGATTTTGGGAGGTATTTTCAGCCATCATTTAACCTTGCAAGCGAAATTGCTTTAATCAGGCGCAGGCCGTACCGCCAGGCACAACCTGCAACGACGGACGACTCGCTTAGAGAGACGCTAATTTATTCACTCTTGTCATTCCGAACGTAGTGAGAAATATTTATAATCAACAATTTATATTTCTCGTTCCACTCGAAATGGCAATTAATCAGCGCCTCCTTAGACGTAGCTCAACCAGTCTTCGTGTGCCGCGACTTTGCCGTTAACGCAGTCGAAAAATAGACTCTGCAGTTGGGTGGTAATCGGTCCGCGCCGACCGGCGCCGATTTGCCGATTGTCGAGTTCGCGGATCGGTGTTACTTCGGCGGCTGTGCCGGTAAAGAAAGCCTCGTCGGCGCAATAGACTTCGTCGCGCGTGATACGTTTTTCGATGACCTGAATGCCTAGATCGGCCGCCAGCGTCAATACCGAAGCGCGCGTGATGCCTTCCAGGCACGAGGTGAGATCTGGGGTGTACAGCTTGCCGTTCTTGACGATGAAAATATTCTCACCAGCACCTTCGGCGACATAACCGTCGACGTCGAGCAGCAGTGCCTCGTCGTAACCGTCGTGCGCCACCTCCTGATGTGCCAGGATCGAGTTGGTGTAAGTACCGACCGACTTCGAGCGGCACATATTGATGTTCACGTGGTGGCGGGTAAAGGACGAAGTCTTGACGCGGATGCCCTTTTCCATGCCTTCGGCACCGAGGTAAGCGCCCCACGGCCAGGCGGCAATGGCAATGTGCGTGCTGATCGCCGTCGCAGCAATGCCCATCGCTTCCGAACCGTAAAAGACAATCGGGCGGATGTAGCAGGATTCGAGCTGGTTAGCGCGTACGACTTCCTTTTGCGCTTCGATCAAGGTCGCCTTGTCGAACGGCATTTTCATCTGAAAGATGTAAGCCGAGTTAAAAAGGCGGTCGGTATGCTCCTTGAGGCGGAAAATAGCCGTGCCTTTAGCGGCCTTGTAGGCGCGAACGCCTTCAAATACGCCCATACCGTAGTGTAGGGTGTGGGTCAGAACGTGGGTGGTAGCCTCGCGCCAAGGCACCATTTTGCCGTCTTGCCAGATGAATCCGTCGCGATCCGCCATCGACATGGTTAAGTCTCCGTTTGCCGCAAATTTGGAAAGCGAAATTCTAGCCGATTTTGCGCCGGCTTGTAGCATGTGGCAGTAAAATGGCCGTCCTTCCCCAATGCCAACGTCCCTGCCATGGTCTGGAAACCTAATGTAACGGTCGCTGCCGTACTCGAACGCGACGGCAAATTTCTCCTCGTCGAAGAGGAAACCGCCGACGGCATTCGCTACAACCAGCCAGCCGGCCATCTGGAGTGTGGCGAGTCTCTGTTTGCGGCGGCGATCCGCGAAACGCTGGAGGAAACGGCCTACACCTTTGTGCCGCAGTATTTGCTCGGCGTCTACAACTGGCGTCACGCAGCGAAAGACATCACTTATTTGCGCTTCGCCTTTGGCGGCGAAATCGTCGGTCACGACCCCTTGCGCGCATTGGACGAAGGGATTATCGCCGCGCACTGGCTGACGCTCGACGAGATTCGCGCGCTAGCACTGCGGCACCGCAGCCCGTTGATCCTGCGCTGCATCGAGGACTGGCTGGCCGGCAAGCGTTATCCGTTAGATTTGGTCACGCATTACGAATGAGCGGGGCCGGGCTTGACAGGTCGTAACCGGTAACCGGTAACCGTAGTCGCAGATTTTGGCGGACCGTATGCAATGGCTGGAGAGCCGCATGGATAAACGATCTGCACCTCCCGATAACCATCATTGATGAGCATGAATATGAGCGAAAACAAGGGAAAAACGGTCGTTGTCGGTTTATCCGGCGGCGTGGATTCTTCAGTGGCGGCTTTGCTGCTCAAGGCGCAGGGCTGGAATGTGATCGGCTTGTTCATGAAGAACTGGGAGGACGACGATACCGACGAGTATTGTTCGTCGCGCCAGGATTTGATCGACGTGATGAGCGTTGCCGACAAAATCGGTATCGATGTCGAGGTGGTGAACTTTGCCAAGGAATACAAGGAGCGCGTCTTTGCCGAGTTCCTCAAGGAATATCAGGCCGGTCGCACGCCGAACCCCGATGTGCTGTGCAATTCTGAGATTAAGTTCCTCGCCTTTCTTGAACACGCGCTGACGCTGGGCGCCGAGAAAATCGCCACCGGCCACTATGCCGGTGTGCGCCAGTTTGAAGGGGCGTATCAACTGCTCAAGGCCGAGGATGGCACCAAGGATCAGAGCTATTTTCTCCATCGTCTGAACCAGCAGCAGTTGGCGAAAACGCTGTTTCCGCTGGCCGATCTCTACAAGCGCGATGTGCGCCAGATGGCCGAGTTGGCCGGCCTGCATGTCGCCGAGAAGAAGGATTCGACCGGTATCTGCTTTATCGGCGAACGGCCGTTCAAGGAATTTCTCATGCGTTATCTGCCGCCGAAGCCGGGTGAGATTCGTTGCCTCGACGACGAGCGCGTGCTCGGCGAGCACGATGGTTTGACCTTTCACACCCTCGGTCAGCGCAAGGGTCTGCATATCGGCGGTGTCAAAGGCGGCAAGGGCAGCGAGAGCGGCGACCACGATGCCTGGTTCGTTGCCAAAAAGGATATGGCCAATAACGTGCTCTATGTCGTGCAAGGGCACGATCATCCGGCCCTGCTCGCCGACGAACTACGTGTTGGACAACTGTCCTGGGTTTCCGGGCAGGCACCGCATGCGCAGTGGGTGTACAC
>CAXNNH010000166.1:0-4829 GCA_964203325.1 Burkholderiales bacterium
TAATGCCTGAAATCAAGCCCCGCAAAACGCTGTTTAATCCCGAGTTGCGTCGGCGGGGCATCTACGTGTTGCCCAACCTGTTTACTACCGCCGCATTATTTTGTGGTTTTTTCGCCATCGTTCAGGCGATGAAGGGTAGTTTCGAACTAGCAGCAGTGGCAATTTTCATTGCCATGGTACTCGATGGACTGGACGGACGCGTCGCACGCCTAACGCGTACACAAAGTGCTTTCGGCGCCGAGTACGACTCGCTATCTGACATGGTTTCATTTGGAGTCGCACCTGCACTAGTCACCTACGCCTGGGCGTTGAAGGATATGGGACGGCTGGGATGGATTGCTGCTTTCATTTATTGCGCAGGTGCTGCGTTGCGTTTGGCGCGCTTTAACACCTCCCTTGAAGTAACTGACAAACGTTTTTTCCAAGGCTTACCCAGCCCTGCGGCGGCGGCATTGGTGGCTGGTTTTGTCTGGGTAATGATTGACAAGGGGATTGCCGGAGACGATATCCGCTGGATTGCCTGCCTGCTAGTCATCTTTGCTGGCATTACGATGGTCACTAACGTCCGCTTTTACAGCTTTAAAGATATCAATCTACGGCGCAGCGTACCTTTTATTTTTATCGTAGCCATCGCACTAGGCTTTGCTGTTATTTCCTATGACACACCGGTGGCTCTGTTCGGCCTGTTCGTTGTTTATGCACTATCGGGCTATGTACTGGCCTTACTGCGCATCCTGCGCAGCAAGGCACCAGCAAAACAACCGGGTCTGTAGGCACTGGTCTATAGGTTAACGCGGGCGTTTGTCGATCACCCGACGTGCTTTGCCAATCGAACGTTCAATCCCTCCAATCTCGACAAAGCGAACCTGAGTGGAAATGCCAATATACGACTTGATATGATGCTGCAAGTCGTGTGCAACGAATTCTTTTTCAACAGCGGTAGCAAAGCGGTGCTCAGGTTTTAGTTCGACATTGACCGCCACCGCATCGAGGTGCCCGTCGCGCCAGACATCGATAATGTAATGGGGCGATAGCTTAGGCTGCTTGAGAATCAGCTCCTCGATTTGTGAGGGGAAGACATTAACCCCACGAATAATCAGCATATCGTCAGAACGACCTGTGATTTTTCCCATGCGCCGCATCGAACGCGAAGTCGGCGGAAGTAGACGTGTCAGGTCACGAGTCCGGTAGCGAATCATCGGCAAGGCCTCTTTGGTCAGCGAGGTGAATACAAGTTCGCCATGGCTTCCATCGGGTAGCACCTCCCCCGTATTCGGATCAATGATTTCTGGGAAGAAATGGTCTTCCCAGAGCACCGGTCCATCTTTGCTTTCGGCGCATTCACAAGCGACGCCGGGGCCGATAACCTCTGATAGGCCATAAACATCGATGGCATCAATCCCGAAGGTATTTTCGATTTCCAGACGCATCTGCTCTGTCCATGGTTCAGCCCCAAACATGCCGATTCGCAACCGGGTAGAGCTAGGGTCAATGCCCTGCCGTTTGAACTCATCGGCGATATTGAGAACGTAGGATGGAGTCACCAGAATAATGTCTGGCTGGAAATCCATAATCAACTGGACCTGCTTCTCTGTTTGCCCACCCGACATCGGAATGACCGTGCACCCCAAGCGTTCAGCGCCATAATGCGCGCCCAAGCCACCGGTAAACAGACCGTAACCGTAGCCAACGTGTGCCATATCACCACGTCGCCCGCCGGCTGCATAGATAGAACGCGCCATCAGCGTCGCCCACATGTCGACATCGTTTTGCGTATAGCCAACAACCGTCGGCTTACCTGTCGTTCCCGAAGAAGCGTGAATCCGAACGACCTGCTCGCGCGGTACGGCAAACATTGCAAACGGATAGTTGTCACGCAAATCCTGCTTGGTGGTAAAAGGAAATTTTTTCAGGTCATCCAGCGTATTGAAGTCCTTTGGACTAACACCGCTCGCATCGAATTTGTGCCGATAATGAGGTACGTTGTCGTAAACGTGTTGCAAAGTCCAACGAAGACGCTCTGTCTGTAGTGCGCATATTTCATCACGGCTTGCTGTTTCAATGCGTTCGTAGGCGGCAATAGTCTTGCTTAAAGTCATTTTTTAGGATCTCCTACTCTGGATCACGGATTTTGATTAAACGTGCAACCCTAATATCAGAAGATTTTTTTTTCCATGACCAAGGTCAAACCAGATGCTAAAAATTACAAACTGATGTTACGCACCGTCCAGAGGAAGCGGTTTTACTGGGAGCGCTGGCGTCTTGCCGGCTTCGTTTATTCAATCCAGTCGAGAGCTTGGCCGCCGGCAAAACGCCAGCGCTCCCAGTAAAAGCCGCGCCCGTGCTTGCCCCGCCAGGGGCTGCCCGGAGAGAGCCTGTTTACGCGGCTCTCCAGCCAGGCACCCCGGAGAGCCTTTATCCATGCGGGTCTCCGGGCAGATGCTTTTTGGCAAGGCATCCATTGAACACCCATCGGGTACGATCAGCAAAGTGCATCGTTTGGCGCCTCAGGGTTGCCGATGCGCTTCGTTCCTCAGTACATCCTACGGGCTACGGGCCGATCACTCGAACAGCAGCATGAGGATGGGGGTTAGGCTGCCGCTGCCGGCTTGCGGCGTGACGGACTGCGCGGCCGAGGGGCGGTGGCGGCGTAGGAATACGCGACGCCGCCTTTCAGGCTGAGCACGGTGAGGGGCAGCCCACTGCCGCTGGCGGTTTTCGTCGGCAGGCTGCTGGCCGAGCAAGTGGCGGCGTAGGCGACGATGGCGGCACCGCCGTTGCTGCTCGGGGCCGTCAGCGTCGCGCTACCGCGTCCCGACGTAATCGAGGAAATGCACGGTGGGCTGGGCGCGACGATGGCGGCGGGCGTCGTGATGCTCAAGTTCAGCGTGGTAGGCGGAGCCGGCAGATAGGCGGTGTCGCCGGCCTGATTCGCATTAATGGTGCACTTGCCTGGCGAAATGCCGGTCACCGTCGTGCCCGACAAAACACAGGTGCGCGTCGTGCTGCTGCTCAAGGTGACCGGCAGACCGGACGAAGCGGTGGCGCTGACGGTGCCCCCTTCAAGCACGCTGGGCGCCGGGCCGAAGGCGATGCTTTGCGTGTACAGCACGGTGGCCGACAGCTTGACGTCGTCGATCAGGAAGCGGGTATTGTTGCTAGCGTTGGTGCTGGCCGTAAAGCGTAGGCGCACGGTCTGGCCTTGATAGGCGGTCAGATCGAAGCCGGAGTTTTTCACCCAGATGCTGCTAGCGCTCTGGTTCGATAGCGTGGTCAACGTGCGCAACAGGCTGCCGCTGGTGTTGTATACCGCCACCGTCAGCTTGTCGCAGGAGGTGCACGAGGTTTCCTGCGACGTAATTTGCGTCCAGAACTCAAGATTGGTGCTGTTGGTGTTGGCCGGGATTGTCAAATTCTGTTCAATGCGGTCGCTGGCCGAGTCGTAGCCGCCGAGCAAGGCGTAAGTGCTGCCCGCATGCGACGGAATGACGGTGGCGCTGGCGATCAGCGAATAGCCGCCCGAGGAGGTTTGCGTCCACGCCATCGTCCCGCCTTCAAAACCGGTGTTCTGCATGAGATTGTCGATGATCAATGGAGCCGAGGTTATTGCAAAACTTTGCGTCTTCTCGACAGCGGCGGACTAGGTACTGTTACCCGCCTGGTTGGCGGCGACGGTGCACATGCCGACAGCGACACCGGTGACGCTGCTGCCCGAGACGCGGCAAATCGCCGATGTCTGGCTGCTGAAAATCACCGGTAAGCCCGAAGCGCCGCCGTGCCGCCGACCGGAAAGCTCGATATCACGCCAAAGGTGATTACTTGTAACGTCGCATGAGCAAAAGGGTCAAAAGATTGTCCGCCGCGCACGAGGCAAACATGGTTGTAGTTGCTCTGGAATACGTGGGTGCCGCCATTGCTGAAATTGACGCTCCAGGAGCTGGCCGGATTGGGTGTAGATATTGTCGAAGACCAATACGAGCTAGACGGCGTATTCGGGAAGGCACTGGCGTCGATGGTCGGGGATGTGGCATCGATCTTGACCAGCGATTTCAGTTTTGCAACGTTGGGCAGACGCCACTCTTTACGGCACTTGTAATTCAATTTCTACAACAATAGATTAATAATCATCTCTACATTTTATCTATTTGTAATATATCTTTAGTTGATTATTTTGGCTGTATTCGCGGGAAGTGTTGGTCGCTGCCCATGAAGGCTTTGTGACATGACATATTGGTTTTGAACTAGCCGAATTGGAAGCTCAAACCGGAGGAAAGCGAGAGGAATTCGGAGTGAAGCGTGAAGCGAGGGCCAAGAAATCAACGGTCTTCTCACACCCCGCGCCCAATCGCCCCACGAAGGGCGGTTGGGTGCGCGCGTTGCGTCTGCCGTTCAGCCCCAACGGGCGGCCAGGAATTCTTGGGGCGTCAGTGTTTGACGACCGGCATCGAGCCGTCGGTGCCCGCCGAGGTCATTGGCCAGCGTGCGACGGGCGACGCCCCGGAAGCGGCCCCTCCAAGCCTTCAGGCGACTGTGATAGGTGTTGATGTTGTTCAGATGGCGCATTGCCTTGGGTCTTCTTTTGGGGATGGGGCGGCACGGCCCGATAGGTGAGCCCATGGGGGGCGCTGATCTTCCGATAGGCGGACAGGCCGTCGGTCATCAGGAGCACATCCGGAGCTAGGCGTGGGGCCAAGAGTGCGTCGACGTCGTGGAACTTCCGGGAGGGTAAAATCGCCGAGAAGACGGCGGGCGCTGACCGGGATTGCGCCGTCAGGACGGGGATTTGTTCCGGGCTCAACCCCCGTTGGGCCGCCGGCATTCCGCGCTTT
>CAXNNH010000167.1:0-4811 GCA_964203325.1 Burkholderiales bacterium
GCGAAAATACTTAACGGAGGTGCGCCAGCGCAGCAATGCGCTGTTCAATCGGCGGATGGCTTGAGAATAGTTCCATCCAGCCCGGACGCCCGTTGATACCGGCGGTGGCGATGTTGTTCGGCAATTCCCCGGCTTCGCCACCGCTCAGGCGACGCAGCGCCGCCATCATCGGCTGCGGCGAACCGAGCAAGCTTGCTGCGCCAGCGTCGGCCCTGAATTCGCGCTGACGTGAAAAATACATGACGATAACGCTGGCCAGAATACCGAAAACGATGTCGCAAATAACCACGGTGATCGTGTAGGCTATTCCCGGTCCGCTGTCTTGATCGCTTCCTTTGCGCAAGGCCGAATCGACTAGCCAGCCGACGATGCGGGCGATAAACATAACAAAAGTGTTTACCACTCCCTGAATCAGCGTCAGGGTAACCATATCGCCGTTGGCGATGTGTGCTACCTCATGCGCCAGCACCGCCTCGACCTCCTCGCGCGTCATGCTTTGCAACAGCCCGGTCGACACGGCGACCAGCGAATTATTCTTGCTGGCCCCAGTGGCAAAGGCATTCGGCTCACCTTCATAGATCGCCACCTCCGGCATCTTCAAACCGGCTCTTTCCGCCAGCTTGCGCACAGTTTCAAACAGCCAGAACTCGGTCGAATTCTGTGGAGTGCTAATCACTTGGGCACCGGTTGACCATTTGGCAATGGTTTTCGACATCCATAGCGAGATGAACGAGCCGCCAAAGCCCATGAGGGCGGCAAAGAACAGCAAGCGACCGAGGTCAAGTCCGCCGCCGCTGAAAAACTTGTGCGCACCGGTCAGCGTACTCACGATGCCGAGTACCAGCATGATGGCCAGGTTGGTACCGACGAGTAGCATTATTCGTTTCATGATTTTCTCCTGTCGATTAAGATCGTGGGAGATACTAGCGCAAGAATAAATATCGAACTAATCGAATATATTTAACGTTAACTTCGGTTTTTTCGATGTTTTGGCGGATGCTACACCCGTAGCCCCCGACCTCGACCGAATTATGAGCGCCGAAGAGCGCTGCACCTTGAGACCTCGCTCGTAGATGTGGGGAGGAACGTGGAGTGAAGCGTTCGACACTGCCGATGCGGTTCCTTCCTCGCCCCATTCTACGGCTACTGCGTTTTCTGCCTCATCGCCGACCGGTGGGTGAAATGCTTTTCCGAATCGAAGAACGAGTAGAATTGCCCCGTTCACGAGCTGTTGAATTATTGAACGATTCAATGGTCAGATTGCCGGATTGTCAAATAAGCAATCAACCAAGAGATGGGGAGTTAATGATTTTTACCGTAGAACAACCGATGCAGCAAACGTTTGGTGATGACGGAACGGCCAGATGACCCCCTCCCTACACCTGCGCACGCTGCTCATCGGGGGGCTGGCCTGCGGCAATATTTTGGTTTTTGCCCTTTCTGGTTATTCGCTGTATCAAAGCCGGCAACAATACGAATTACGCGCCGAAACGCTGACGCAGAACACGGCGAACGCGCTGGATCAAAATCTGTCCAGCAGCATCGAAAAAATTGACCTGGCGCTGCGCTCGGTGGCCGACGAACTCGAACACCAACTGGCCGGCAAAGGCATCGACGAATCGGTCGTCAATCGTTTTCTGGCCCGGCAACTTGAACGTCTGCCGGAGGTCGAGGCTTTTCGCGTCGCCAATGCCGACGGCCTGGTTATTCTCGGCAAGGGTGTAGACAAGAAAGCCGGCACGCATTGGGCCGACCGTGACCATTTTATTTACCACCGCGACCACGCCGACCACCATTTACAAATCACTAAACCGCGTATGGGGCGCGTTGCGCAGCAGTACATCATTGGCTTTTCGCAGCGTTATAACTTCCCGGATGGGCGCTTTGCCGGGGTCATTTCTGCGCCGATTGCTGTGGACTACTTCACCCAGATGCTGGCAAAGTTCGATCTCGGCGCACATGGCACCATCGTTCTGCGCAGCGCCGATCTCGGTCTGATTAGCCGCGTTCCGGCCATCCCCGATCAGGCAGTTGGCCAAATCGGTAACAGCGCGGTATCCCCTGATTTGCGTCGTCTGGCCGAATCCGGCGTCCTTTCGGCCACCTTTCATACGCCCGCCAGCTCGGATGGCTTCCAACGTATGGGTACTTTCCATCGCCTCGCCAAGGCTCCCATGTTCGTCATCGCCGGCGTTGCCAACGACGACTACCTGGCCAACTGGAAGATCGAGGTTTTCCAGACGGCAACCATGGCCTTCGGCTTCTTGCTACTCTCCCTGTTGCTCGGGGGTTTGTTGTTGCGCTTGCTCGGCGAGGCGCAACGACGCGAGCAGGCGCTGGCCGACAGTGAAGAGCAGTTGCGGACGCTGGTTGAGGCGGTGCCCGACTCCATTCAGTTCAAGGACGGTGCGGGCCGCTGGCGGATCGCCAACGGCGTTTGCCTGAAACTCTTCGGTGTGCAGGGAAAGCTCTGGCAAGGACTGACCGATACCGAGATTGGCCTCCATCAAACGCAGCAGGCCAAGGCGCTTGATGTGTGCCTGGCTGGCGATGAAGCGGCGTGGGCTGCCGGAAAAGTGTGTCGAACCGAGGAATGCGTTGAAAACGGCCCAGGCAACGTCATCCATTTCGAGGTCATCAAGGTTCCCTTGTTCGATGCGCGAAACCAGCGCCGCGCCATGGTCATTATCGGACGCGACATTTCCGAACACAAACGCAACGAAGCCGAACTGGAGCAGCACCGCCGGCACCTTGAAAGTCTGGTGCAACAACGCTCGGCAAGTCTGATGGAAACGGAAGCCAAGGCCCTGCATATCCTGCAATCGAGCGCCGACGGTCTATATGGCACCGATAACGATGGAATTACCACCTTCATCAACCCGGCCGCCTGCGCCTTGCTGGGCTATAGCGCCGAGCAGGCGATTGGCCGTTCCGCCCACAGCCTTTTTCACCATAGCAAGCCCGATGGCACGGCGTACCCGGTCGAAGAATGTCCGGCCCACAATGCGTTGCACACCGGACAACGTGTCCGTGTCGATAGCGAGGTTTACTGGCATGCCGACGGTCACGCCCTGCCGGTGATGTATGCCTCGCACCCGATACTTCAGAACGGTGAAGTGGCCGGAACGGTGGTCAGCTTTGTCAATATGAGCGAGCAACGTGCGGCGGCCAAGGCGCGCGAACAGGCATTGATCGCCGCCGAGAATCTGGTGCGGTTGCGCAGCGAGTTTCTGGCCAACATGAGTCACGAAATTCGCACTCCGCTGAACGGCGTGCTCGGTTTTGCCGATATCGGTTATCGCAACTACCAGAACAGCGAGAAGGCGCGCGATGCCTTTGGCAAAATCAAAACCTCTGGCAACCGGCTGCTCGGGGTGATCAACGATATCCTCGATTTCTCCAAAATCGAGGCCGGCAAGCTGCGCATCGAGCAAACGGAAGTCTGTCTTGCCGAAGTGGTTGATCAGGCGATGCAACTCGTACGCGACCGCGCCCTGGCCAAGCGTCTGGATCTACGCGTCGAACTGGCGCCAGATCTTCCCTCTGCCTGCCTCAGCGACCCGTTGCGCCTGGGCCAGATTCTCCTCAATCTACTGTCCAACGCCGTCAAATTCACTGAAGCCGGTAGCGTCACCCTGTCGATTAGTCTCCAGGGCGAGCAGTTGGTCTTCAGGGTCGTTGATAGCGGGATTGGCATGAGCGCCGAACAACTGGGGCAATTATTCACCCCCTTCCAGCAGGGCGACGCATCCGCCACGCGCCGCTTCGGTGGCACCGGCCTGGGCTTGGCCATCAGCAAACGCATCCTTGAACTGATGAGCGGCGACATCCGGGTGGACAGTCGGCTCGGCATCGGCAGCCGTGTCGAGTTCCACTTGCCGTATATCCCTTGTATCTCGTCTGCACCAACGCCTGTTGAGCCGCTAGCGGCTAACGCCTGCGGCACACAACTGGCTGGAAAACCGCTGGCCGGTCTTTCGATTCTGGTGGCCGACGATGAGGCGGTTAACCGCATGTTGCTCGAAGAGCATCTGATTGAGGGCGGTGCACGCGTGATCCTGGTGGGCAACGGCCAGGAGGCCGTCGAATGCATCCTGCGTGATGGTCGCACAGCCTACGATATGGTGCTGATGGATATTCAGATGCCGGAGATGGACGGCTACGAAGCGACGCGGCGGATAGCGGAGTTGGCACCCGACCTGCCGATCATCGCCCAGACCGCCCACGCCTTCAGCGAGGAGCGCGAAAAATGCCTGGCGGCAGGAATGGTCGGCCATATTGCCAAGCCCATCGACCCGAACGAACTACTCAGAGTCGTGTTGGAGCATGTTGCGGCCAGACAAAAAAGTGATGCTCCGCTGAAGCCATAGCCTGAAGACCCGCATGGATAAACGATCTCCAGGGGGATGGGCTGGAGAGTGGCGTGTTTACTGGCTCTCCGGGCAGGCCCTCTGTAGATCGAGCGTGGGCGCGGTTGCTAGCGAAGTGGACGTGTGGGTCGCCGTTGGCGCCAATAGTGTGGCGATGAAAAAAATCAGCTTTACTTTGCGACCGTTAAGCGGCTGTTAAGCAGAAGCAACGATAATCAAGGATTAAGCTCGAAATGCCACGGGATTTGCCCATCGCTTTGCCCAACCGCCCGTTAACGCCTTCCGAGGGCGGACCGAGAAATCTGTGAAGAAAATCAAACTATGCACACTTTAGGCACGATGTTCGAAGAGCTGACGCTGAAAGCCAAGTTGTTCGGCTTGGTGGCGATTGCCTTTCTGCTGTTGCTCGGCATGGCGGCCTTTAGCGTGCTGCAGTTGCGC
>CAXNNH010000168.1:0-4795 GCA_964203325.1 Burkholderiales bacterium
GCCAGTAGTTCCGTCCATTCCCCCGGCCAACGGTACATCCGCAAGGCGTTCAGCGCGCCGCTCGACAGGTGGCGCAAAGGTATCTCGCGCCGCTCGGCGAGATGCGCCAGTATCAGAGCCGCAATTTCCGGCACGTCGTCGGCGTGTCCAGCCAACTGCGGTAGCGCGACCCAAACTTCACCGAGGCGCGCCACTAGTGCCGGATCCCAGCCGATCTCGATTAATGCCGATAGCGGTCGTGTCGAGGCGGCCACCAGTTGCAGCGTGTGCTTTTCAAGACGTTCAAGAGCGAATATCAAGTTCATCTGCTGTAGCTTGCCGAGCAACATGAGATCGGAAACAAACAGAATGCCGCCCTCGGCACTTTGTAGCATCTCCTGCGTCAGCGGAGTGCTGGAGGCCGACAGATCGAACCACGGCGTGTGTGGTGCCTGCAGGGTGCGCGCGCAGATCTCGGCAATACTCCCGGACGCACTTTTCAGCAACAGAATAGAATTTTTGGCCGCCGCCTGCTCAAGACGCTTCTTCAAATCCTTCAAGAGGGGTGAACGCGTAAAAGCCTCCAGCGTGAGCGGTGATTTTAGGGGCGTCGTCTCGTGCTTGAGGGCTTTTTTGACCGTGGCCAGCAGTTTCTGCAGCGCAATCGGTTTTTCAAGAAAATCAATCGCACCGATGCGCGTCGCCTCAACCGCCGTATCGATGGTGCCGTGTCCCGACATCATCACGACTGGCATGGTCAGCAGGCCGGCAGCCGACCATTCCTTGAGCAAGGAGACCCCATCGGTATCCGGCATCCAGATATCGAGGAGAACCAGATCGGGTCTTCTTTCAGACCGCAGTTTTCGTGCCGCCGCTGCATTCTCGGCCAGCCAGATGGAGTGTCCTTCGTCGGCAAGAATCTCGGACAGCAACTCGCGGATGCCTACTTCGTCATCGACGACCAGTATTTGCGCCATTATTAGGTCTCGGAGAGGGGTGCGATGGGGGTGGAAACGATCGGAGCAGAGGCTAAAGGTAGATGGATACTCACCCCCGCACCCGATGGCTGACGATTGGTAATATTGATGCGACCCAGGTGTTCGTCGACAATTTTCTTGACGATGGCCAGCCCCAGTCCGGTGCCGCGCGTCTTGGTCGTCACGTAGGGTTCAAAAACACGCGACATGATTTCCGGCGGAAAGCCCGGTCCATCATCGGTAACGCAAAGCTCTGCTTGCCCATCGACCAGTCGCGTGCTGATGCCGATCTGCGGCGACAGCGAATTTTCCTGAGCATCTTCGGCGTTACGCAATAGGTTGTGGATGATCTGGCGCAACTGCGTTGCATCGCCCCATACAGGCGGCAAACCGGCCACGAGCGCGACATCGATCTTGGCTTTTGATGTTTCATAAAGCCCCAGAACTTCACCGACCAGCGCATTGAGATCGACCGCAGCGAGAGCCGGTGCCGGCATGCGCGCGTAGTCCGAAAAATCATCGACCATATGCTTCATTGCTTGTACCTGATTGATGATCGTTTGCGTCGAGCGATTCAACATCTCAACGTCGCTCCCTGTCAGCTTATCGACCAGTTTCATCTGCAAGCGCTCGGCGGAGAGGCGGATAGGCGTCAGCGGATTTTTGATCTCGTGCGCTAAACGACGCGCCACTTCGCCCCAAGCCGCGCTCCGCTGAGCCGCAATCAGGCGCGTCACATCGTCAAAGACCGCGACATAGCCGCCACTGGATCCCTCCGGCAACTGTGTGCCACGCAAGAGCAAGATCTGCGGCAATCCCCCCGAACGGTCAAGCTCGATTTGCGTTTGCCATTCTTTCTCGCCGTGCTCGGCAAAACCATCCCGGATGGCGCGACCAAACTCCCGCTGACGCGGCCACCCTTCAACCGCTTCGCCGAGTAGACCGACAAAATCGTCGCGCAGGATAGCTAGCGCTCCCGGATTGACCGTGCGCAACAGGAAACAGCGGTCAAAGACCAGAACGCCGGCTGAAAGATTCGCCAGAATGGATTCGAGATAAGCGCGCGCCGATTCAACTTCGGCGCGATGCCGTTCCGTTTCACGCCGCGCCTCGTTGAGTTGGCGCGTCATCTGATTGAACGATTGCGTCAGCACACCCAGCTCGTCGCGACTGTAGATCGCCTGCCGGGGCGTAAAGTCGCCGGCGGCCACCGCCTGTGTTCCTTCGTTGAGAATCGACAGCGGAGCCGACAAGCGGCGAGCCAGTACAAAAGCCATGGCAAAAGCAGTGAACAAGGCGAGCAGTACGGTCAGTGTCAATGTCATGGCGTAAATACGGGTCAAGCCTTCGCGGCCGAGCGACAGCTCCTGATAATCGCGGTACACCGACTGCACGCTTTCAGCGTTCTGGCTCAAGGCGCTCGGTACTGGCTGCGTTAACTGCAGGATGCGTACCTCGCCCAGCAGCCCCTGGGTGCCGACCGAAACGAGCACGCGCAGCATCAGCTCCTTGCCTCCTTCGCCTTCTATCACGCTGTAGCCGCGTCCGACCCGCGCCTGACGCAAATGCGAAGGAGTGGGCAAAGGCGGCAACAGGGAAGCCTGTTCGCCGGTTGAACTGGCCAGCAGGCGACCGCTGGTAGTGAACAGTGCCGCTGCCTCCACACCCGATTGTTCGCGCAGTCGATCAAGCAGCGCTCGCCGCTGGACCTCGCCGTGATCGCTTAATTCAAGCGCCATGGTGTGCCCCTTGTCCAGCAGATCGGCCAGCAGGTAATCGAGCGCGCTGCGCCCGAGATCGAGGCCGGACTCCAGCGCTTTCTCGACGCGGACATCGAACCAGGTTTCGATACTCTTGGTGACAAACTGCACAGAGACCGCATAGACGAGAACACCGGGCAAGACGGCCATCAGGCCAAACATCAGCATCAGACGCAGCTTGAGGCGCGAACCAAAAACCTTGGCCCGGTGATCGCGCCAAAGCGCCCGCACCTGCCAGCCGACAAGCCCGAGCAAAGCGAGGGCGACGACGGCGTTGAGTCCGAGCAACCAAGGGTAATGGCGCGCAAAAAGCGCGGAATTGGCGCTGGCCGAGGCCAGCAGAAACAGCAGAATAGCGCCAAAAGAAGCGGCGGCAATGGCGAGATACTTCATTTACTGTCGACGGCTCCTGCTTTGCCGTCCTGGGGAACAAAGCTCCAGCGTGCCCATTCCGAAGCAAGATTCCAATCCCTGTTGGAGAGCGCTGTCACCTGGAAGGTTTTCGGCATCTGCGACAGATCGAGGCGAAAGCGCAGGCTGGCGAGATAGGTGTCCTCCGATTTAAGCACGGCTTTTTCCAGTACATTCCAGTTGCGCAAACGCCCCAGCATGCGCAGTGCTTCATCGAGCGATTCAAAACTTTGGTGCAAGGCACCGGTCGATAAGCGGTACTGGCGCGTCAGGGCGTGGTACGAGAGGCGGAAGGTCTGTGTGCGGCTGGCAATTTTTTCGTCAAGCCAATACCAGCGCGCGCGCGTTAATTCAAAGTCGGTGACGAAATAGAGAATCACTCCTTTCGCCACGGCTTCCTCCAGCCTCGGGTTGAAATCGACGCCAAAGTCGGCAGTCAGGACATAACCATCTTCGCCAAGCGTTAACAAGGGGTTGCGAATCTCGACCTCGGCCGCGAGCACGGTCAGCGACACCAACAGAGCGGACGCTCCGAGCAATAGTGACCTAAGAAACTTTCCGCAACAGTGCATAGTAAAAGCCGTCGTGTTCGTCTTGCGGTAGCAAGTGCTCTTCAAGCAAGCGCTCCGATCCCGTTTGACGAACCAGAAAAGCGTCGATTTGTGCGCTATTTTCTTCGGGGAACACCGAGCAAGTCGCGTAAAGCAGTTTGCCGCCAGGCAGCAACAAGGGCCACAGGGCATCCAGTATCGCCGCCTGCGTTTGTGCGAATCGGCGAATATCGCCTTCGCGCCGCAACCATTTAATGTCCGGGTGGCGCCGCACGACGCCGGAGGCGCTGCAGGGCACATCGGCGAGAATAGCCGCAAACGGTCGACCGTCCCACCACTGTTCAGGCGTGCAACAGTCGCCCACCTTGACCGCCGCGTGCAGCCCCAGACGATTCAGCGTTTCCTCAATCCGCCGAACCCGGCTACTGTTGATATCGAGCGCCAGCAAGTCCAGTTCGCTTTGTTCAAGCAGATGCGCGGTTTTTCCGCCGGGCGCGGCACAGGCATCGAGGACGTGAGCATTTGCTTCAGGGGCAAGCAATTCGGCTGCACGTTGAGCGCCGGCATCCTGAACCGACACCCATCCTTCGCCAAAACCGGGCAATTGCTCGACCGGTACCGGCTTGAGCAATTGCAGGCCGGATGCGCCAAGCCGACGCGCCGACAAACCGGCCGATTCCAGACGTTCCAGATAATTGGTCTGCGTTGCTCGACGCGGGTTAACGCGCAAGGTCATCGGCGGTTGCTGGTTGCCTGCCGCGACAATTTGCGGCCAAGTTTGCGGATAAGCTCGGCGCAGTCTGGCCAGCCACCATTTGGGATGCTGCTGGGTGGCTTCATCGTCGGTGCTTGCGGCCGCCAATAAGGCCGTGCGTTGCCGCAAATAGTTGCGTAGCACCCCATTAACCAAACCCTTGAAGACACCACCCGCCAGTTCTCCCGCCGCCATCACCGCCTGATCGACCACCATGTGCGTTGCTTCCGGGCGGGTCTCCAAGCGAAAGAGCGCCGCCAGCAGAAGTGCGTGCGTTTCGGAGTGCGTCAGCGGTTTTTCCAGCAAGCGCCCCAAGATAAAGTCACCCCATCCATAACGACGCAGCACGCCATAAGCAACATC
>CAXNNH010000169.1:0-4777 GCA_964203325.1 Burkholderiales bacterium
CCACAAAGTCGGTAATCCCCTTGACCAGTGCGTGAGAAAGACGGGCTTCGACCGACATTTCACGCCAGGAAAGATCGGGGCCGCTATCCTTGGCCCGGCCCTCTTTTACCGTTTGAGCAAACTCGACCAACGCTTCGCCAGCGGTCTCGCTGCGGTTAAGAACGACTGCTTCGACCTTATCGCGCAGCGTCGGATCGAGATCGTCATAGATGCCTACCATGCCAGCGTTGACGATACCCATCGACAAACCAGCTTTCACCGCGTGGTAGAGAAAAACGGTATGAATCGCCTCGCGTACCGCATCGTTACCCCGGAAGCTAAAGGAGACATTGGAAACGCCGCCGGAAATTTGCACGTCGGGAAGATGGGTGCGAATCCAGCGACAGGCTTCGATAAAGTCGACCGCGTAATTATTGTGCTCTTCAATACCGGTGGCGATGGCGAAGATGTTTGGGTCGAAGATAATGTCTTCGGGCGGAAAGCCAATACCCATGAGCAAATCGTAAGCCCGTTTGCAAATTTCCGTCTTGCGCGTGTAAGTATCGGCTTGCCCGGCTTCGTCGAAAGCCATCACCACCACAGCCGCACCGTAACGTTGCGCCAGTTTGGCCTGATGCAGAAACGTCGCTTCGCCCTCTTTCATCGAAATCGAATTGACAATGCCCTTACCCTGAATACACTTGAGGCCGGTTTCTATAATCTCCCATTTTGACGAGTCGATCATGATCGGCACGCGAGAGATGTCCGGCTCGGAAGCGATCAGCTTGAGGAAGCGATCCATTGCAGCTTTCGAGTCGAGCATCGCCTCGTCCATATTGATGTCGATCACCTGCGCGCCGTTCTCAACTTGCTGGCGAGCCACGGCTAGCGCGTCATCCAGGCGGCCTTCGAGAATCATGCGAGCAAAAGCCTTCGAGCCGGTCACGTTAGTGCGTTCGCCCACATTCACGAAGAGCGACTCCTTGCCAACGTTGAACGGCTCCAGACCCGACAAACGCAGCTTCTTCTCGACTTCGGGAATTACACGCGGAGCAATGCCGGCTACGCCTTGCGCAATGGCCGCGATGTGCGCAGGTGAGGTGCCACAACAACCGCCAACGATATTCACAAAACCGTGCTTGGCCCAATCGACGATCTCCATCGCCAGTTGCTCAGGTGTTTCATCGTAGCCGGTAGGTGAAAGCGGGTTAGGTAAGCCCGCATTCGGATGCGCCGAGACGAAGCAGTCACAAATGCGCGACAGCTCCTCAACATATTGGCGCAGATCGGCGGCACCCAGAGCGCAATTCAGCCCGAAAGAGAGCGGGCGCGTGTGCTTGAGAGAATTCCAGAAAGCCTCGGCAGTCTGCCCGGACAGCGTACGCCCGGAAGCATCGGTAATCGTGCCAGAAATCATCACCGGCCAACGCCGGCCAACGTACTCAAAATACTGCTCGATTGAAAACAACGCCGCCTTGGCATTGAGCGTATCGAACACCGTTTCGACGAGCAGCATGTCGGCCCCGCCATCGCACAGACCGCGAATCGCTTCGCTGTAGGTGCCGACCAGCTCGTCGAAGCTGGTATTGCGATAGCCCGGATCATTAACGTCGGGCGAGATTGACGCCGTGCGCGAGGTCGGACCGAGCACGCCGGCGACAAAACGCGGTTTGGCCGGATCTTGAACGGTAAATTCGTCGCAGGCTTCGCGGGCCAGTTTTGCGCCGGCAAAATTCAGTTCGTAGACGATACTTTCGAGCTGGTAGTCGGCCTGCGAAACAGCCGTTGCATTGAAAGTATTAGTTTCCAGGATGTCAGCACCGGCCGCGAGATATTCGCAGTGAATGCCACGGATTACCTCTGGCCGGGTGAGTAGCAACAGATCGTTGTTCCCCTTCAGGTCGTGCGAATGCTCTGCAAAGCGCTCACCGCGATAATCGGCCTCCTGCAAGCCATGACGCTGGATCATGGTACCCATCGCCCCGTCAAGGACAAGAATACGTTGGCTGAAAAGAGCCTGAAGTTCGGCTGAACGGTCGGGTTGCATAGGTTTCTACCTCAAACAGGTTGTGTCACACCGTTGGCGAAATTGCCAGGCCGGGTGTCAAGCATCGGGTGGTAAAAAGCAAAAACCCGTCGCGGCAAAGCTCGACGGGTTTGATTGTTCGAACGCACTTTGGCGGAATTTTTAACGCGCCCGCAATCTATTCAGATCAAATCGGCGCGGCGGCAAGCAAAGTCACAAAGTTACCTGCCAAGCCATTGATTGTCAACGCTAAACGACTGAAAATACGGGATGTCTGCCCTGCATCGGGATGACTGTTCACTGCGTAACACATACTATCTCGCGGCCAAAAAAAACCGGCACAAAGCCGGTTTCTCTTAGCGGCCAAATGCTGACTACTTGAGGCTCAGAATCCACTTCACCAGCTTGGTGGCCTCTTCCGGCTTGACCGCTGCATTCGGCGGCATCGGCACTTCGCCCCACGACCCCTTGCCGCCCTTCAGCACTTTTTCGACCAGCTTGGCTTCATCCTTAGCGGTGTACTTTTTGGCGACGTCCTTGTACGACGGACCGACAACCTTTTTGTCAACCTGGTGGCAAGCCAAGCAGTTCTTGGCTTTGGCCAGAGCCTCATCGGCCTGCACAGCACCGGTCGACAGAATGCCGGCAACTGCCAGCAGGGATACGTAAATTGCTTTCATTGATCTAGCTCCGAAGGTATATCAGGGTTTTTACAACGTTCCGATGATATTTCAGTTTTGCCGCCTTGAAAAGCCTATTAGCACTGAATCAAGTGGGCACATCGGAGACACTGACTCAACGCACCAATATTCCCTTACGTTGACAACAACTTAGTGCCGATCTGAAGTAGCCAGCAAAATTCCCGCAGCAACAAAGATTCCACCGAACAAACGATTCTGCGTGCGCAGAGACTTCGGGTCATGCAACCAACGACGCAAACGGGAAACCAGCAAGGCGTAAGCCGACATGACCAGCGTATCGACCACGCACATCGTTAAACCGAGTAGCAAAATCTGCGGTACCTGTGGGCGCAACGGATCGATAAACTGCGGCACCAGAGCAGCGACAAAAATGATCGCTTTCGGATTGCTCAGATTGACCAGCAAACCCTGCAGAAAAAGGCCACGCGGAACCAGCGCCGCACCGCCTTCATCAATTTCCTGTGGCGAAGATTGCCATTTCTGGAGTCCGATCCAGATCAGGTAGGCCGCGCCAACGAACTTCACGAAATCAAAGGCCAGCGCCGACGTGGCCAACAGCGCCCCCAGTCCGCCGGCGACGATGGTCAGTTGCAGTATCAACGCGGCCTGCAGACCCAGGATGGCGCGCAGTGCCGGCCAGTAACCGTAGCGCAAACCGGCGCTCATGCTGATTACCGCCCCCGGCCCGGGCGAAACGGCAATCGCAGTGACCGTTGCCAGAAAACCGAGCCAGAGGGTCAACGACAACGGAGCCGCTCCTTTATCGACACGCCGTTCAACGCCGCTTCAACTGCTCAAGATTACGTACCGCCCCCTTCGCTGCAGAGGTCGTCATCAAGGCATAAGCCTGTAGCGCCTTGGACACCGCGCGCTGGCGTTCACCCGGTTGCCACCCCTGCCCTCCCCTGGCGTCCATCGCCGCCCGCCGCTGGGCCAGTTCGTCGTCGGAGATCGCCAGGCTGATACGACGATTCGGGATATCGATCTCTATCGTATCGCCCTCCTCCACCAGCCCGATGGCACCGCCTTCGGCCGCCTCCGGCGAAGCGTGGCCAATCGACAGCCCCGAGGTGCCGCCCGAAAAACGTCCATCGGTCAGCAGTGCGCAAACCTTGCCCAATCCCTTCGACTTCAGATAAGAAGTCGGGTAAAGCATCTCCTGCATGCCCGGCCCCCCCTTCGGGCCTTCGTAGCGAATAACAACTACGTCACCGGCCTTGACCTCGTCGCCAAGGATGGCGCGCACTGCATCGTCCTGACTCTCGAAAACGCGCGCCCGACCGGAAAATTTCCAGATGCTCTCATCGACGCCCGCTGTCTTCACGATACAACCGTCCTGCGCAATGTTGCCGTAAAGCACGGCTAGCCCCCCCTCCTGCGAATAAGCGTTAACGCGGTCGCGGATACAACCGTGCGTGCGGTCGAGATCCAGTTCGGGATAACGGCGACTCTGCGAAAACGCCGTTTGCGTTGGGATGCCGCCCGGCGCGGCCTTGTAGAACTCGGAGATGTGCAGATCGTGCGCGCGCATCACGTCCCAGCGGTAAATGGCTTCGCCCAAGGTTTTGGTATGGACGGTCGGCACATCGCAGTGCAACAGACCCGCGCGATCCAGTTCGCCGAGAATGCCGAAAATGCCGCCAGCGCGATGCACGTCCTCAATATGGTAATCCGGGGTCGCCGGCGCGACTTTGGCCAGACACGGCACTTTACGCGAGATGCGATCAATGTCGTCCATCGTGAAGTTCACGCCACCTTCCTGCGCCGCCGCCAGAATGTGCAAAACGGTATTGGTCGACCCCCCCATCGCCACATCGAGGGTCATCGCATTCTCAAAGGCTTCAAAACTGCCGATGGCGCGTGGTAGCACCGATTCATCGTTCTGCCCGTAATAGCGCTGACACAGTTCGACGATCTGGCGGCCGGCCTTGAGAAACAGTTCCTTGCGGTCGGCGTGCGTGGCGACCAACGTGCCGTTACCCGGCAGCGAGAAACCCAGCGCCTCAGTCAGACAGTTCATCGAATTGGCGGTGAACATGCCGGAGCAAGAGCCGCAGGTCGGGCAGGCCGA
>CAXNNH010000170.1:0-4746 GCA_964203325.1 Burkholderiales bacterium
TCGGTCAGGATGAATCTCGGCGACAACCCCAGCACATCGGCGACGGCGTGAATCTTGCAAGCAAAGCCTCCCCGAGACCGGCCAAGGGATCTTTGCTTGCACTGCTCTCGGCGGCACCCGCCGCACAAGTGTGAGTGAGCACCGTTGTACTATCAATCGATACATCCTGTAAATCAGTTCCTTCTGCCTGCCACTCAAGAAGCTGGCCCCCTACCCCCCGCTGGGACCAGCGCGCATAGCGCTTAAAAACACAGTTCCAATTCCCCCGATCACATGGAAGCAATCGCCACTGCCCTCCGACGCGCAGCACCCAAAGTACGGCTTCAACAAAATGCCGGCACTGATAAGAACCTCCTGTATAGACCCCGCTTGTCGCTCTGAGTTTCGTAAAAATGCGCTCCCACTCGTCGTCCGTTAGCCTCGTTTTGTCTCGCTCGCCGGCTTGACTCATTTGCAGCGCCCAAAGCGGCTAATTTTACCGCCGGCAAAACATCAACAGAGCCTAGAGTACCACATATTTAAGGTATGCCAATCGCCAACAATAGAATAAGTAAACTCCCAATTAATTAGTCTTGCCACAAACTACAGGTTTTGTTTGCGTGCGGAGACCTTATTAAGGTTGACATTTTTTAACATAAACCTGCATTTCTCTATAATAAATATTATATACCAAAAAAATCATTTTGCAAAAATATTTTTGTCATTATGTTTTCAGCGAATTTATTTCTTATGGCATACCGTCCTTGCTGGCTGCGGCAATAAAGGAGTAGTAGAAAGTTCCATTAATATAGGCTGTGTTCGTGGGAAGTGTTGGTCGCTGCCAACGAAGGCTTTGTGATATGACTTATTGGTTTTGAACTAGCCGAATTGGAAGCTCAAACCGGAGGAAAGCGTTCGCGATAACATCAGGGTGCGCCCCGCCCCCAGTCTCAACAGTCCAGCACCTCGAACCCGCACATCCCGCCAGCCGTGATTAATTGACAAATTCAGCAGGGTTTCCGATCCGAACTCGCTCAGCATTAGTTCTATCTTCATGGGTCGCTCCAATGTCGTGACAAAGTCACCTCTCAGAAGTACTTTTCAAGCCAGTTTTACCGAAACACTTATGTTCGACTCGGTCATCCTGCAGACGTGTCCTTCTGTAATCGTGGCCGCCGCCCCGTTAGCCCTATGGAGGCCGTCATGCTCGCGAATCTTCTCCCGATCCTGGGCAAACAGTACGTTAGCCCCCAAATCGGTGAGGGCGCGCGGCCCTCTCGTCGAGTCTGACCGGCCAGAAACTTTCGCTTGGCGCTGAAACGGACGGCATAATTGGTTGCCTTCATTGGTCCGGTAGGTCGGTTCTTTCACCGTCACTTCGCCGAATGGGCGCATCCAGTGCCGTTTTTTACCTCGCGAACAACTCCGCCCTGGACTTCCTGATCAAGCGCGGCTTCGTTTGACGTCTTCTGTCCCCCACTCTGCATGACCTCAAGCCCCCTCTGGCTTCGCTACTTGAGCCAACGGGAAATTCTGACGAGTGCGCGGCGCAGGATCGACGCAAAACACGCCCGGTGTTCTGGAAAGAAGGGAAGTAGTCGATGATTTAGCGTGCGGATGAAGTGACGCCCCTCTTCGTGGTGACCCTGGGCGAGGCCGCAGCGCCAGGCGCCGACCTGTGGCGACTGGCCTCGGCCGCTGGCTTCAACAAACACCGCCCTGTCCGTGGTAGGGCGATGGTGCCCTCTGAAGTGAAGAACAGAGGGAGCGGCCATGGGGTCGCCATGCCGGTATCACGTCGACTTTTCCACGGGTGCGACGACCTCGCTGCGGCCAAAGTTTGCGCAGCCAACGATCCGGGCGGGCGGGAGATCAAGCCCTGTTGAACCTCCGCGTAACCCGTGCAAACGGCGGAGGGCATCGCTAGGGGGATACCTTCGCCGCTTCAAACCATTTCAACCATCTCTTTCGATTACACTCGCACCGCGTCAGACTAAAGACCGGCCCGAAAGACTGTGGTAAATTGAGACAAAAAAGGGGGAATAGTTGTGCATACGCGTCTGATCGGTACCTCCAAGACGGCTAATACTGCCGAATACTCACAGGAAACAACGATTTTGGTGCACAGAGACGAGGCGAGCGGCGATTCCCGCAGCGATCTACACCTCCCCGTCGCACCGGCTGCGTCGACCGCTGGCAAGTCGACGACGGGGTCTGGCACGGTTAACACCTTGCCAATCGGCACGCAAATTCACGAATTCAAAATCACCGACGTAATTGCGATTGGCGGGTTTGGGATTGTCTACCTGGCGCAAGATCTCTCGCTGGGACGTTATGTGGCCCTCAAGGAATACATGCCGACCTCCTTGGCCGAACGGACGCAAGGTATTACCGTCGCCGTCAAGTCGGCGCATCAGGCCGACACTTTTAACGCCGGGCTACGCAGCTTTATCAATGAAGCGCGTTTATTGGCGCAGTTCGACCATCCGGCGCTGGTCAAGGTCTATCGTTTCTGGGAAGAAAACGGCACCGCCTACATGGTGATGCCTTTTCTGGAAGGTATCACCCTCCAGAAAGCGCTGGCAGAAATGCCTGCCCCACCCGATGAACCGTGGTTGAAAGAGCTACTCGCTCAGTTGCTTGATGCGCTGGAAGTCATTCACCTCGACAATTGCTTCCACCGCGACATCTCGCCGGATAACATTCTGCTACTGGGCAATGGCCGACCGCTGTTGCTTGATTTTGGCGCAGCACGGCAGATCATCGGCAATATGAATCAGGCTTTGACGGTTATCCTCAAACCCAGTTATGCGCCGCCCGAACAATACGCCGACACGCCAGATGCCAAACAAGGGGCGTGGACCGACATCTACGCACTGGGGGCAGTCATCTATTGCGCCATCACTGGCAAGCCACCCGCCCCGTCGATCAGCCGCGTGATGAACGACAACCTCTTGCCGCTGACCCAGACGGCTGCCGGTCGTTACAGCCAAGAGTTTTTGCACGCCATCGATCGGGCATTATTTATCCGTCCGGAAAACCGCCCACAAAGTGTGGCGGAATGGCGTGAGGCGTTGTTTCTAAAGGGAGTAACGCCGGCGACGGCCGCTAGGGAAACGCCGACGACTGGGCAGAAAAAAAACCTTTGGCCAAAAATTGCTGTCGTAGCATTGTTGTTGAGCGCACTCGGCGTCGGAGCCTATTTGATGTTCAAAGCGCAGTCCTCGCGAGAAACTGTGCGTCCACCTATTGCCGCGACCATCACGATCGCCAAGGACGAGTCCCCTACCGCTTCTTCGGTCACTGAAGTGCAGCCCTTCGACCCGATCAAGGCACTGGATCGCGTTTTCGAACAACGTAACCGCGACCATCCAGTGACGGTGACGACTGAAAGATCGGTCGTCAAGATCGGACGCGACAAGCTACGCTTCCGCGTACACTCTCCCAAAGCAGGCTATCTTTACATCCTGATGGTCGGTACCGACCGCAACCACTTCAACCTGCTTTTTCCCAACGCAATTGATCAAAACAACCAGATGAGTAGCGGAAAAGAAATGAGTCTGCCGCGCGCAGGATGGGCAATGACGGCCGGAGGACCGGCCGGTACCAATCACTTTGTGGCGATTATTTCGGAAAATCCACGTGATTTTTCTGCAGCGGGCTTGATCGCGGTAGATCCGTTTGGCGAATTTCCCGCAGATGCAAGCGCCCGCATGACCGACTCCAGCCCCTCACCCTTTGCCGGAACGCCGGTCTGCTCGTTGCCAGAAAACTGTTCTGCTGCCTACGGTGCAACAACATTTTCGATTCAGGAAATTGACTAAGGACGCACTGAACAAATCAGCATTTTGCTGAACCGGACTTTAACACCTCGCTGTCATTACCGCTTCTTTTCTCATTCAACCACACCTGTAACGCACTGATTCAAATGGCGATTCAAAAACAGAGGATCGAAAAGTCGTTTTGTTGTGCCATAATCGTACGTGTCTTCCAGTTTTTTCTCTGGTTTTTCCGGTAACATCGCTGCATGTTCATCCGTCAAACCCGCACCAACAACAAAATCACTGGCGAGGGCTACTTCACTTTTCGCTTGGTGCATGGCGAGCGCCAGGGCGGCAAGGTCCGCCAGATCACCGTACTCAATCTGAGTCGGCACTTTCCCTTTAAGCAGGAAGACTGGCCGCTGTTGTGCTTGCGCCTTGAGCAGCAGCTGCACCCGCAGGACAACTTTCTGCCGATTGCGTGTTCGGAAACCCTTGAAGCGGCTGCCCAGCGCTATTTCGGGCCGTTGGTCGAGCGCGCGGTGCCGCCTGCCCTCGCGGTCGCCGATCCCGTCGCCCCCCGCGGGGGCGTTGCTGCCGACGCGACTGAGCCCGAGCATCCCGCCCCCGACTTTCAGGGAGTTGACGTGGACAGTCTGCAACAGACGCAACCGCGTTCGGTGGGGGTCGAGCATCTGGCCCTGCACGCGCTCGCGCAAGTCGGTTTTATCCAGAAGCTGGCCGACCTGGGGGGCAACGGCGCGATGCGGGCGGCCATCCTCGGCAACGTCATTGGCCGGATGGCCGAACCGGCCGCCGAGCTCGCCACCTGGAACGGGTTGCAAACGCAAAGCGGTCTTGGCGAACGGATCGATGTCGATTTCGCGGGTCTTTCGCAGATGCGCCTGTATCGGGCCTCGGATCTCCTGAGGCGCCCTCGTGCTGCGATTGAAGAACACCTGTTCAGCGCGATCCAAACGCTCTTCAGCCTGGGAGAGACCGTCAC
>CAXNNH010000171.1:0-4702 GCA_964203325.1 Burkholderiales bacterium
CTCGCTGGCAGCGAAGGCAAGGTGGCTAAAGGCGGTGAGAACGCCTCCAACTACGCCAACCCGGAATTCGACCGGCTGTTCGAGCGCATGAAAAATATGGAAAGCGACGGCCCGCGCGCGGCAGAACGTCTGAGCATCATCCGCCAGGCCATCGCCCTGTTGCAGCACGACGCCCCGTGGATCTACGGCTTCCACCCGAAAAGCTACACGCTGGGCCACACTTGGCTGCACAACCGCAAGCCAACCGAGGTCGGTAATAACATCCTGAAGTATCAGCGCATCGACGTGGCCGAACGGCAGCGGCGGCGCAACGAATGGAATAAGCCCGTGCTGTGGCCACTGGCGGCGGGGGCTATATTGCTGTTTTCCGTCTTGTTACCGGCCGCCGTCGGCTATCGCCGCCGCGAGCGTGGTACGGGGCGGTCATGATAGTTGAGCGTCTGAATAGATTGCTTTGTTTAAGCAAAGGGCAAGAATGTTGCGCGCCAATTCTGTAACGACGTACTACTGGCGGTGCAATTGGCTTACCTCTCAATCCAACTTTACGGTGGTGTAGTGGCAAATAATTTCAAAAGTGACGACAGCTTCCTACGAAAACTCGCCGTTGGTGCTGCTGGTACAAATACAACCATTGACCGGTTGAAGGAAATGGGATTCAACCCTATAGAACTTGAGCGGGGTTCTACTGGCTTCAAAATCTGGAAGAAGATCAAAATAAAACGTGTCCGGGTTCCTGATATTTTGTGCTTGAACACAGGCTTGCGGTTTGAGTCCCGAGGAAAAACGAAGCTTGAGATATCAATGTCACATTCTCTGAATGACCCGAAGCGTGCTTGGGATGCAGGCATGCGTGACGACGATTTTGTTTCAATCGTCGTCTTCGAGCAAAACGACGACGCTCCCATAGACCTAAAACAAGTATCCCCGGTTCACTTTGTCAGCGTAAAGAGCTTGCGGACAGCATTTTCTGCTGGGCTGGTATCCATCACACAGCCTAAAGGGGTTGAGGAAGGCTCAGAAATACGGGTGATGTGGATATGTGCATCTGCCAACCAGCGCTCCGTTGTATTTGCTTCGGAACCGGGGAGGATTAGCCTGGCTCCTATCCCAGAGGCACGACGTCAGTCGATTCAATTGAATCGAAAGAAAGGCAAGATAACTTTGCAGCCACAGGTTAACATTGGCGATACCGTCGATGCCAATCAGATTGTGGCGGCAGTCGTTCCAGTCAGTACAAAGCTTCAGTGCCCTAAGTTTGTTAGCGAAGCTTATTTCTTGGACAAACTCGCCAGCGTCAACCTAAGCGAGCGCTACGCCGCCGCAAAAGCACTGCGTTACAGAGGTTACAGCACTGCCAAGCAGATCCTTGAAGCAAGAATGACCGATCCCGATGAGGATATTTATGTTCAGCTTGAGGCTGCGGCTGCGCTTGCGGTGTATGACGATACAAACGGCTGGGCATTCATGGAAAAAAAGTTGCGCAGTTCGGTGATGGCGGTTCCCCTTGAGGCACAGCTTGAAACGGTTATTGTCGTTTCCGAAATACCCAAGATTCGGAGCGAACAGTTGCTGATCGAAGTCTTACGGGACTCTTCTCGTGACGACGAACTGCGCGCTGGAGCAGCATGGGCACTTGGCCAATTCTCTACGGCAACATCGGCAACTGCACTGGTTGACACCTTCAACTCAAGTCCCTTGGAAATCAAGGTTGAAGCTGCACGTGCGCTTTTACGGATTGCTGAACCACAAATTCCTCACTTGATTGACCTCCTGAAATACGGCAATCCCGCCAAGCGCGACGGCCTATCGTGGGTGCTTGCTCGTACTGGCAACTTCAATCCATCAGACGTGCTTGCCGATGCTGATGAAAACTTAAGACGCTGGATAAGCTATATCGTTGGCTATGGGAAAGATAGGTTTGTGCAGGGAGACGTTGAAACTATCTGCCAAGCAGACCCGGAAGTCTATTTTGCGGCAAGCGTGCTGTGGCAGATTGTGGCCAGTTGGGTCAATAATCTAAGGGAATATTGACATGCGGAGCAAACCTCTTTACCGCACAGACGGAGGCCGAGCCTATGTTGGAGATTCGCTTGAGCTTCTCGCAGAGTTACCCGACAACAGTATTGATCTAGTCATGACATCGCCGCCGTTTGCACTTCTGCGCCAAAAGACCTATGGCAATGTTGAGGAAGCAGAGTACGTCCAGTGGATTAAACCATTCGGCCAAGAGGTTTTTCGCGTTCTCAAAGAAAGCGGGAGTTTCGTCCTTGACTTAGGAGGCGCATACAGATCTGGTGTGCCATCCCGTTCCCTGTATAACTTCCGCGTGCTCTTGGCTTTCTGTGACGAGATCGGGTTTCACCTTGCCGAAGATTTTTACTGGTTCAATCCGGCAAAACTGCCTTCACCTATTGAATGGGTCAATAAACGAAAAATTCGAGCGAAGGATTCCGTTAATACGGTATGGTGGTTTAGTAAAACTGATTTTCCGAAAGCCGACGTGCGGAAAGTGTTGGCACCGTATTCTGATCGGATGAAGAAACTGCTGAAGGATCCGGAAAGTTTCTATACGCCTAAAAAACGACCGTCAGGCCATGACATAAGTGCCGGGTTTGGTAAAGATAATGGAGGTGCAATTCCTTCCAACCTCCTTTCTATACCGAATACCGACAGCAACTCAAGCTATCTTCGGCTCTGCAAAGAACTCAGACTAGAGCGCCATCCAGCGCGATTTCCGGCGGAACTCCCCGCTTTCTTTATTAAGATGCTGACCAACGATGAAGATATTGTATTGGACATCTTTGGTGGATCGAACACCACAGGATTTACTGCCGAAGCACTAAATCGGAAATGGATAACTTTTGAAAAAAATCACGAGTATCTTGCTTCTTCGGCGTTTCGCTTCCTTGATGGACATAGCGCCGATGCCGTAAAGCGGGTTCTGGCAAATTTGGATAACTGTCATGCCGATTACTTTATCGACGGGACGGTATGCGCATTGAACCCCGCCGAAAAAGCGAGGTCGAGAAATGAATCTCCGGGCCAAGGAGCGTTGTTTGTTTCTACGCTAGACTCAAGGTAGCCACCCCATCGAAGATGCCCGACCTATCGTTACTTAACGCCGCCATGCTCGCCTACCTCCTGCGCCGCCTGCTCTACGCCATCCCGATTCTGATCGGCGTGAACCTAATTACCTTCGCCCTGTTTTTCGTGGTGAACACGCCGGACGACATGGCGCGCATGCAACTCGGTGTGAAACGTGTGACACCGGAGGCGATTGCCAAGTGGAAAGGCGAGCGCGGCTACGACAAGCCGTTGTTTGTCAACGAAGGGGCATCGGGCATAGCCATCGTCACCGATACGATTTTCTTCGGCAAATCGGCGCGCATGTTTGCCGGCGACTTCGGCCGTGCCGAAGATGGGCGCGACATCGCACGGGAAATCGTTAGCCGCATGGGGCCGTCGCTGGCCATCGCCTTGCCGACCTTTGTGCTCGGCCTGTGGGTGACCGTCGCCTTTGCCTTACTGCTGGCTTTTTTCCGCGCCACCTATCTCGATTTTTGGGGCGTCGTGCTCTGTGTGGCGATGATGTCGATCTCGGGGCTGTTTTACATCATCGGCGGCCAGTACTTAATCAGCAAACTCTGGAAACTGGTGCCGATTTCCGGTTACGGCGGTGCCGTCAACGCCTTCGACGCCTGGAAGTTCCTCATTCTGCCGGTGCTGATTGGCGTGGTATCGGGAATCGGCTCGTCGACGCGCTGGTATCGCACGATATTCCTGGAGGAAATCAACAAGGATTACGTGCGCACCGCCCGCGCTAAGGGACTTTCCGAGCGGACCGTGCTTTTCCGCCATGTGCTGCGCAATGCCCTGATCCCGATTCTGACCGGCGTCGTAGTCGTCATCCCGCTGCTGTTCATGGGTTCGTTGCTTACCGAGTCCTTTTTCGGCATTCCGGGGCTGGGTAGCTACACGATAGACGCGATCAACGCGCAGGATTTCGCCGTGGTGCGGGCCATGGTCTTTATCGGCTCGGTGCTGTACATCGCTGGATTAATCCTGACCGATCTGTCCTACACGCTGGTCGACCCACGAATCAGGTTTAACGGATGACCTTTCTTCCCGTCATTCTGTGGTCCGATGTGCTGATCTGGCTGCTGGTCTTGGCCGGCCTCGTGCTCGGCGGGCTATCTTCGCGCAATCCACCGCTGCGCGCCGCCTGGCGACGCGTTGGACGCAACCGGCCGGGGATAGCGGCGGCGACTGTTCTGCTGGCTTTTGTGCTGATCGGCCTGCTCGATTCGCTGCATTACCGGCTGCGCCTGGACAACAAGGGCAGCGAAACGGCGAGCACGGCGCCCGCCGCTTACGCTGTCGAAGTTCTCTCGCTGCTCGACACGCTGGCCAGCCCACTGCGCAGCCGCAACGAAAAAACCTACTCCGAACCGCTGGCCACGCGCGCTTACGCCAAGGAATCGCTTGAAGTGCGCGGGCCGGACGGCACAATTCAGGCCTTGCGCGATTACCCGCGCCTGAAATTCGGCGGCATTCACTTAGGCGAAGACGAAGAGCAACGCTCCGGCGACGTGACGAAACGCCTGCTTACCGCCCTCGTTCTCGCCCTGCTCCTGTGCACCGGCGCTGCCCTGGGAGCCGCGTCCTTATTGGCTCTCCGGCAAGGCATCTCACGCCGCCAGGC
>CAXNNH010000172.1:0-4699 GCA_964203325.1 Burkholderiales bacterium
GCCAGGAAATTTTTCGACTAAACCGGGCATCACCGAGCGGCGCAGGTCGTTGCGTCGATAGTGTTCGTCCTCGTTGCTCTCGTCCTCGATCCAGCGCAGTCCATGCTGTGCTGCGTAGTCGTCGATGGTCGAACGCGCTACGCTGAGCAGCGGGCGGATGAGGATCGGCCCGGCCGGCTGCGGACGTTCGCCGAGCATTCCGGCCGCACCGGCAATGCCCGCACCGCGCAGCAGGTTGAGCAAAACCGTTTCTGCCTGATCGTCGCGGTGATGTGCCAGCGCCAGCCAGTCGGCGTGGCCATTGGCAATAGGGTCGGCAAAGGCGGCATGACGCAAGCGCCGCGCCGCCGCTTCCAGGCCCTCGCCGCTCTGGCGCGGCACCTCGACGTGAACAATGTTGAGATCAACCCCATAGCGTTGACAAAATTCGGCGCAGAACTCGGCCCAGGCATCGGCATGGGGGCTGAGACCATGATGAACATGTAGCGCCGATAAATGGAAGGCCGTGGCCGCCGGTAACTCCAGGCGGCTCAAGGCGTGCAGCAAAACCAGCGAATCGCGGCCACCGGAGAGGGCAACGCACAGCCGCCGGCCCTGCGTCAGACGTGATGCCAAACGCGATGCTAAAAACTCCACGAGTGTTTGCGTCACAAGATGCAAGGCCGGTTTCCTTTTTAGCGCACGAGCAACAAGAGGATGAGAGGATGCGGTTTTGGGAGCGCAAAAAATAGTGCGCAATCATCAATCATGGCGCTCAATGTCGACGCCCAAACCAGGGTAATTTTTCAACACCTCCTCTGCAAGCCGCGCCAGTGCTTGTTCTACAAGGGGGGTGCCCTGAGAGGCACTGTTGACGCCAATCTCCAGTCATCCTGCCCGGAGATCGTTGTTCCATGCGGTTCTTCAGCCAATGCCAACGGTGATTTGGCGAGCGAGCGATCAGCGCAACGGCTGTTCCTTGGTACGGCCATAGGCCATCAGACGTTCAAAGCGCGTCTCCAGCAACTCGCCGGTCGACAGGGCACTCGTCTGCTTCAAGGCATCCTGCAGCGCTTTTTTCAGATTGTGCGCCATGGCCGAATAGTCGCGGTGCGCGCCGCCCAAGGGTTCGGCGACGATTTTGTCGATCAGACCAAAGGCTTTCAGGCGTTGCGCCGTAATGCCCATGATCTCGGCGGCTTCGCTGGCCTTATCGGCGCTCTTCCAGAGAATGGTGGCGCAGCCTTCGGGAGAAATGACGGAATAGGTGGAATATTGCAACATCTGCACGACATCGCCGATGGCAATAGCCAGCGCACCGCCGGAACCGCCTTCACCGATGATGGTAACGATAATCGGCACCTTCAGTTCGGCCATGACATAGAGATTGCGGCCGATGGCTTCCGACTGTCCGCGCTCCTCGGCGTCGATGCCGGGATAGGCACCCGGCGTATCGACGAAAGTCAGCACCGGAATGCCGAACTTTTCGGCGAGCTTCATCAAACGCAACGCTTTGCGGTAGCCCTCGGGGCGTGGCATGCCAAAGTTGCGGAAAATCTTTTCTTTGGTATCACGTCCCTTTTGGTGGCCGATGACCATCACCGACTGACCGTTGAAGCGTGCCAGTCCGCCGACAATCGCGTGATCGTCGGAGAAGGCGCGGTCGCCGTGTAGCTCCTCAAAATCGGTAAACAGCAACTCCAGATAATCCAGCGTGTAAGGGCGCTGCGGATGACGCGCTACCTGTGAAATCTGCCAAGGGGTCAATTTGGCGTAAACATCCTTGGTCAGCGTCTGACTTTTCTTCTCAAGGCGGCCGATTTCGTCCGAAATATCGACGGCCGAATCGTCCTGCGCGAAGCGCAAATTCTCGATCTTGCCTTCGAGTTCGGCCATCGGTTGTTCAAAGTCGAGGAAAGTGGTTTTCATCTGGCTCGAAGATGTTTAAAACGGCGGCCATTCTACCCGAAAGGCGAACTCACTGCGGCTCTTACTCTTACCGTTCACTCCGAGGAAGCGCTGAACAAATATCGTGCTTTGCCGCAACAGCGACAATGCCAGGCTTGCTGCGGTCGATTTTTTGGCTCACGCCGTTGTAGCGATTGGATTCGGCGAGTGCGGCGAGTGCGTTCGGAATGTGCGCGGGATCGAGGATGGGACAGTTTTTGATGAGGTCGTTCCACGTACCATTAGCTTTCTCACGGGCTATTTTCGACGGGATATTCCAGCATGAAATGTAATAAGCAAGGCGCGGCGAATCGCAGCGCATGTTGGGCGCAACACAGTGCACCCAGCGCATAAGGTCAAGCGCGGCTTCTTGTTCCGCAGATAGGGCGACGTGATAAATAATGATCTTCCAGTTTTTTGGGACGTATTATTTGTACAGGCTTTTTGCGGTGAGTGCAATCGCTGGAGCTTATTTTTGGGTAGGCGAAGCCCGTGTCTGTTCTAGCCAGTGTCTTGCCCAGGCCAGACTGGCATCGCCGGCAGCGAGCGGTCGGTATTCGCAACCGACCCATCCGGAATAACCGATGCGGTCGAGCAAGGCGAACAGGTAGGGATAGTTAATTTCCCCCGTCCCTGGCTCGTGTCGCCCTGGATTGTCCGCCAGTTGAAAATGGGCGATGCCTCCCAGATAGGTTTCGATACTGCGCGCCAAATCGCCTTCCATGATTTGCGCATGGTAGATGTCGTATTGCAGCCAGAGATTCGTTTCCGTAGGTGCTGCCGATTTTGCCGATTCGTTCATCTCGGCGATCAACGCTACGGCTTTGCGCGGCGTATCCAGCCAGAAACCCGGCATATCGATTCGGCTGTTGATCGGTTCGATCAGCAGACGGATACCCTGTTCTTTCAGGCGCTTTGCGGCGTAACGCAGGTTGGTCTGGAAGGTGCTGCGGATTTCTGCCTCGCTCACGCCAGGCGGCGCCAAACCGGCGAGACAATTGAGTTGCGTGCAGCCGAGCGTTGTGGCGTAGAAAATGCCGCGTTCGACGCCTTCGCGGAATTCGGCCTCACGACCAGGCAGGCAAGCAATACCGCGTTCACCACCGTCCCAGTCGCCCGCCGGCAGGTTGTGCACTACCTGCGTCAGACCATATTCGCGCAGACGGTACGCCAGATCGTCCGCCGCGTAGGCATAAGGAAACAGGTATTCGACGCCGCGAAATCCAGCGCGCGCCGCGCGCTCAAAGCGGTCGGCGAAAGCAACGTCGGTAAATAGAAAACTTAGATTGGCACAGAAACGCGGCATGACGGCCCTGTCGTTCAAAGTTGAGGAATGAGGGGTGAAGGGTGAGAAGTCCGGGGTGAATTCGTTACAATGACCGCCCAATTCTGGTCAGGAAAGCAATCATGGGCAACCGCCTCTCGAAAATAGTTACCCGCACCGGCGATGCCGGAACAACGGGCCTCGGCGACGGCTCGCGTGTCGCCAAGGATAGTCTGCGCATCGACACGATGGGCGAGGTCGATGAACTCAACTCTACCCTCGGTCTGCTGCTCACCGAGCCACTGCCGGACGCTATCCGCGACGCTTTGACCGGCATCCAGCACGATCTGTTCGACCTCGGCGGCGAACTGTGCATTCCCGGCATGAACATCATTAGTGAAGCGCATATCGTTCGCCTCGAAAATCTTGTTGAACAGTTCAATGAAGAGCTCGCGCCGCTCAAGGATTTTATCCTGCCTGGCGGCACACGCGCCGCCGCTTTTGCGCACCTCTCGCGTACCGTCTGCCGTCGCGCCGAGCGTCGTATCGTGCATCTGGCCAATAACGAAAGCGTTTCGGAGTTTGCCCGCAAATACCTGAACCGCCTGTCGGACCTGATGTTTGTGCTGGGGCGGGCACTGAACAAAGCGGAAGGCTGCGGCGACGTGCTGTGGGTGCACGGCAAAAATCGGGGAAATGTATAAATACGTTGCATCGGAAAAGGCGAATGTCTCGTCTTTGTCGGCCTTCTTGATTTGTGATCTTGCCGGCAGTACTGTCATGCTATGAATACAGCCACCAAACTACTTGAGGCCATGCGCAACAACCCGCGTGACTGGCGGATCGAGCAACTTCAAAGCGTTGCGCAGCAGCTTGGCATGGCAGTTCGGTGTGAGGGAGGGAGCCACCGTGTTTTCTCGCATGCGGCGGTGACGGGCATTGTGAGCGTCCCGGCGCACCGGCCCATCAAACCGGGCTATGTGCGCCAGTTCGTGGCGCTGGTCGATAAAATTATGGAGTCGCAAGCATGAACGCAATCAATATTCCCCGCGTCGTTCCGCCGTGGCCGTTTGAGGCTTACGCGCACATCATCAGTCCGCTTTCTGCTGAGGATGGCGGCGGCTACCTGATTACTTTCCCCGATCTTCCCGGCTGCATGTCCGATGGCGAAACCGAGGCCGAAGCCGTGGCGAATGGGCGCGATGCGTTTGTGGCCGTGGTTTCCGCACTGGCCGATATGAGGCGCGACATTCCCGCGCCGTCTTTCAGCCCGGACGATGCCGCTGCGCCGGGTGCGTCCGGCAAGTTCGTAGCTCAAGTACCGAAGTCCATCCACGCAAAGCTCACCGCTCGCGCCAAGGTCGAAGGCGTGTCGCTCAATACGCTGGTGCTGACGTTGATCGCAGAAGGGCTGGGAAGGCGCGAAAGCCACGCCTAATCTGCGTCGCAATGCAGTCGCGTCGGGCTAAACGAATCAAAGGCATTAACCACGCTTTAGCTACTTTTCAC
>CAXNNH010000173.1:0-4685 GCA_964203325.1 Burkholderiales bacterium
GCGGGTTCCTTTGCACACCTGAAAAATCAGGCGCGACCAATGTTCGATGCTTGCTTGCCCTTCGGGCCCTGCGTCACGTCGAAGGTAACCTTCTCGCCCTCTTTAAGGGTCTTGAAACCGCCCATGGTGATGGCGGAGAAATGTGCGAAGAGATCTTCGCTGCCGTCATCAGGCGTAATGAAACCAAAACCTTTTGCATCGTTGAACCACTTGACTGTACCAGTTGCCATATTGCGACTTCCTTGAAAAGAGACTGAATCCGGGCTAGCCCGACTTGCATGCATGAATCTAGCGAAATCTGAGAAAAATCGACCAAGGAATTTAAACCAAGGAAGCGAGGTCAGACCGGCTTGAATCACAACATTTGGACTTTGTACGCTAGTTGATACCAGCGCGTCAAGCGTTTTTAGCAATGACTCTGTGCTGTTGCCGAATAGCTGTGGCTTATCGACGAAAATGTACCAGGCACGCTTAGTACGCTTATATTGCGCATTCCCGAAGACTGATTAGAATTGCTAGAATCGCCATTATGGAAAAACAGCAGCGAAATGGTTCCGTACTTGAGGCACAGCGCGCCAAACTGGCACCGCCGCCGATGTATAAGGTATTGTTGTTAAACGACGATTTCACACCTATGGAATTCGTGGTTCTCGTTCTCCAAAAGTTTTTCGCGATGGATCGAGAGCAAGCGACGCGAATTATGCTCAAAGTCCATACGGAGGGTCGTGGCATTTGTGGAGTTTATGCGCGCGATGTTGCGGCCACCAAGGTCGAGCAGGTGGCGACCTTCGCACGAGATAACCAGCACCCGCTGGCGTGCGTCATGGAGGAAAATTGAATGATTGCGCAAGAACTGGAAATTAGCTTGCACATGGCTTTTGTCGAAGCACGGCAAAAACGCCATGAATTCATCACCGTCGAGCATCTGTTGCTTGCGTTGATCGACAATCCGTCGGCCGCCGATGCCTTGCGCGCGTGCGGAGCTAACATCGAGCAACTGCGCCGGGATTTGAGCAAGTTTATTAGCGAGCACACGCCAACCGTGGCGGGGGTAGACGACATCGATACGCAACCGACGCTCGGCTTTCAGCGGGTGATTCAACGGGCAATTTTGCACGTTCAATCGTCAGGCAGAAAAGAGGTGAATGGGGCGAACGTTCTGGTGGCCATTTTTGGCGAAAAAGATTCACATGCCGTTTATTACCTGCACAAGCAGGGCGTAACGCGGCTCGATGTGGTTAATTTTATTTCGCATGGCATCAGCAAGGTGGCGCAAAGCGCTCCACGCAGCGAACCGGAAGCTGAAACCGAGGGTGAGCAACAAGCCGCGCCCGGTCCCCTTGAAAGCTATACCATTAACCTTAACGCGCTGGCGCTGCAGGGCAAAATCGATCCTTTGATCGGGCGCGATAAGGAACTCGAACGCGTTGTGCAGACGCTGTGTCGTCGGCGCAAGAACAATCCGCTGCTGGTGGGTGAAGCCGGTGTCGGTAAAACAGCGATTGCCGAGGGGCTGGCGCGCCGGATCGTCGAGGGAGACATTCCTGAGATCCTCGCCAAGGCCAACGTTTATTCGCTTGATATGGGGGCCTTGCTGGCCGGCACCAAGTATCGCGGCGATTTCGAGCAGCGGCTCAAAGGCGTGCTCAAGCAGCTTTCCGATAACCCGCAGGCGATTTTGTTCATCGATGAAATTCATACGCTGATTGGTGCCGGCTCGGCATCGGGTGGTACGCTGGATGCGTCCAATTTGCTCAAACCAGCCTTGTCGACGGGACAGCTCAAGTGTATCGGCGCAACCACTTACAACGAGTATCGCGGCATTTTTGAAAAGGATCACGCGCTATCGCGGCGTTTTCAGAAAGTGGACGTCAATGAACCGTCGGTGGCGGAAACCATTGAAATACTTAAGGGCCTGAAGACACGCTTCGAGTCGCACCACGGCATTAAGTATTCGGCGGCCGCCTTGACCTCGGCGGTAGAACTTTCGGTGCGCTTCATCGGCGACCGCCATTTGCCCGACAAGGCTATCGACGTGATCGACGAAGCCGGTGCGGCACAGCGCATTTTGCCCAAATCGAAGCAACGCAAATTGATCGGCAAACAGGATATCGAGGAAATCGTCGCCAAGATCGCCCGTATTCCGTCCACGCATGTTTCGTCCGATGACCGTAGCGCTCTAAAAAACCTGGATCGTGACCTCAAAGCGGTGGTGTTCGGCCAAGAGGCGGCGATCGATGCGCTGGCCAGGGCGATCAAAATGGCGCGTTCCGGGCTGGGTAACCCGAGCAAGCCGATCGGCAGCTTCCTTTTTTCCGGCCCGACCGGCGTCGGCAAAACCGAAGTCGCCAAGCAACTTGCCTACTGTCTCGGAAACGAGTTGCTGCGCTTCGACATGTCCGAATACATGGAACGGCACGCTGTCTCGCGCCTGATCGGTGCGCCGCCGGGTTATGTCGGCTTCGATCAGGGCGGACAATTGACCGAAGGTGTCACCAAGAAACCGTACTGCGTATTGCTGCTCGATGAAATCGAAAAAGCGCACCCGGACATCTTCAACATCCTGTTGCAGGTGATGGATCACGGTACGCTGACCGATAACAACGGGCGCAAGGCCGATTTTCGCAACGTTGTGATTATCATGACGACCAATGCCGGGCAGGAAGCTATCCAGAAATCGAGCATGGGTTTTACTTCGTCGAAGCAGGCGGGGGACGAAATGATCGAAATCAAGCGCCTCTTTACGCCTGAGTTTCGTAACCGGCTGGACGCAACCATCTCGTTCAAGGCGCTCGACCATGAGGTCATCCTGCGCGTGGTCGACAAGTTCCTCATTCAGTTGGAAGAACAACTGCACGAGAAAAAAGTGGAGGCCGTCTTTACCGACGCCCTGAAAAATCATCTGGCCAAGAACGGTTTTGACGCCCTGATGGGGGCGCGTCCGATGGCGCGCCTGATCCAGGATACGATACGCTCGTCTCTGGCCGACGAACTGCTGTTCGGACGCCTGGCCACCGGCGGCCATGTGATCGTAGATGTCGACGAAAACGAGAAGGTCAAACTGGTTTTTGCAGAGGAAGCCGAAGTTGTTACTTAATTAGCTATCGCTGAAGCACCATCGACCATCCCTTGACGTTTGCGTTATTGGATGGTTTTTTTATGCCTACCCAGGAGACACCATGAATTTTAAAACCCCTGACCTGCTTGACGAAAACGAAGCGCTATCGATCAGCGGCAAACTGCGCGTAGTTGCGCCGATGTTTCAGCGTTATGGTCGCCGCCCGGCCTTTAGCGGTCAGATCGTGACGCTCAAGCTGTTTGAGGACAACTCTCTGGTACGCGTGGCTTTTGCGGAAGAGGGTAAAGGGAAAGTACTGGTCATCGACGGTGGCGGTTCGCTGCGCTGTGCGCTGGTCGGCGACCAACTAGCCATCCTGGCCCAGAAAAACGGCTGGGAAGGCGTCATGGTCTACGGATGTATCCGGGATTCGGTCGACATCAATCAGACCGACATCGGCGTTCGTGCGCTGAACACGCATCCGCTGAAGAGCGTCAAGAAAGGCGTTGGCGAGCGCGACCTGGCGGTGACGTTTGGTGGCGTCACGTTCTCGCCAGGTGAATGGCTTTATGCCGACGAAGACGGGGTGATCGTTGCCGACCGGCCGTTATTGTGAACAAAGGCATGGCTGGAGACCCGCATGGATAAACGATCTCCAGGGGGGTGGGCTGGAGAGTGGCGTCTTTAGGGCTTCTCCGGGCAGTCATCCCGGAGATCGAGCACTGGCGCGGCTCTTGGCGCAGGTGCTGGTTTTGGCTATGAAAAAACGGGGGCTTTGTTAGTGCGCCTTTACGCTTCCAGATGTCAATAGTAGCGGTCAATAGCTGCGTAGCTCCTCATTGACCGGCTCGCCCGTTTCCAGGCTAAAAGTCAGCGTGGTAATCGTGTGGCCGTCCTGAGTGGCGACGATTAGACGCCACTCGCCGGGAGGCGGATCTTTGACATAAGAATAGCCACGAAAACCGCCCGTGCGGCCGCCGCTGGCGGTAAAGCGGATCAGCGCGGCGCTTACCCAGGCTCCTGACGGATGGCGGTGCAGCCATTGATGTTGCAGCGGTGCTGTGACGCCCTGCGGCGCGAAGACGGCCGATACGCCATACAGTAGGCCACCTTTCGGAAGATGCACGGTCGTGGCCTGGTCACGCCAGAATTGCCATTTTTCGCCGGCTTCCACTTGCAGCCGGTAATGCCCATTGTCTTGCGAGAATTGTTGGCCGACGCCGACACTACGCTTGACCAGCGGCACGGGAGCAATCATGTCGAGATGCCAGGCCAGCAGTAAGGCTAGCGCCAGCGCCCAAGCCGGGGCAATGCGGCCCGGCCGGCCCGGTGCCAGTCGATAGAGGCCATGCGCCAGCGCCAGGCCAACACCGGTGGACAGATAGATCCAGCGCGGATCCAGGCTGCCGGCGGCGTGCGGCAGCGCAAAATTCATCAGCAAGATGGCGCACAGCGCAAACAGGCTCCAGTTGAGGGTAAAGCGCCGAGCGTAGTTGTCACGCCAGAACTCGTTGGCCACCAGTAGAGCGCCCAGACATCCCGCAGCGAACCAGGCCGGCCAATGTCCAGCACTTTTGACATAGAGAATGAACAGGGCGGAGAAGATGCCGCCGAAAAAAAACTGTAG
>CAXNNH010000174.1:0-4675 GCA_964203325.1 Burkholderiales bacterium
TTTCACCAATGAATCATGGCGTTGTCGATCACTACCGATCACCTTTTTGCGGCTCTGATGCTTTGAAAACTTGGGCAAGCCACTGTTTAATCAGCGTTAGTCTGCGCGATCTAGGGATGTAGCAAGGTTTACCTCGGGCAGGCCAAGGCACTGCTTGCTGCCCCTCACGGAATCAGGAAGCCGCCATCGACGGGCAGCGTGTGACCGGTGGTGAACGAAGCCCCTTTTGAACACAGCCATAGCACGGCGCTGGCCACTTCTTCCGCCAGGCCGATGCGCCCGAGGGGATGCAGCGCGGCCAGTCGGGCGGGCAGTGCGGCGTTGCGCAAAAATGCGCGCTCAAGCATCGCCGTCTGGATGACGGCAGGAGCCACCGCGTTGATACGAACGCCCTGCTCGGCGTATTCGAGCGCCGCAGCCTTGGTCAGCCCGACCACGCCGTGCTTGCTGGCGTAATAGGCAGCCCCCATGCGGCCGCCGCTCAAGCCGGCCACCGAAGCCATGTTCACCATGGCCCCCCTGCTTTCCACGAGATGAGGCAGCTCGTATTTCATGCACAGGAAGACGCCTTTAAGGTTGATATCGATGACATCATCCCAGGTCGCTTCGGAATACTTGTCGACTGGGACGCCGGCGTCGCCTTCGATGCCGGCGTTGTTACAGGCGTAGTTCAGCCCACCGTAATGCTGGACGGTCCGGGCGACCAGCGCTTCAACCTCGGCGGCCTTCGACACGTCTGTTTTGACGAAGAGCGCATCGCCGTTGTCGGCCTGAATCAGTCTCACCGTTTCCTCTGCGTCCACGTCGCACCGATCGGCGACAACCACGCGCGCGCCCTGTGCGGCAAAGGCCAGCGCTGTTACCCGACCGATGCCGGAGCCGCCGCCGGTCACCAGCGCCACCTCGCCGTTAAACATAGGCGTCATCATCGTTCCTTCAGGGAAAAAGTGGATTGACAGTGCTGTCGCTTCAATGGCTTCGACATTCGTGAGTCCCCTTAAGATCAAGCCAACTCCCTAATAGGTAATCATCCGTTTCATTATCAAAAGGAACAAAACCGGAGGCGTCGTAAAAGGTAATTTCACCGAAATAAAGTTGGTCTCTTACTATAAACCAGTCAATCCTGACGTGGCGCATAGGGGCAGCTAATAGCTCGGACAATTGAATCATTTTTTCCAGTTGTGGTGGCCTGCTCTTCGCACTATCAGAGCTTGTTCCTTCTTGTGAAATACTGGTTTTATTCCATTCAATGTCGTAATAATCCTGCTTGTGATTGCCATAGCGATCAAGATGAACTTCTATTAATTTGGCTTTTCCATTGAAGCACAAAACCTTGTAATCATCTGGCACCTGGTCAAGATCTGAAATAAATTTTTCGCAGACTATTCTGGGCTTAATATCTTTATACGGCCACTCTCTGCCATACCAATACCAATTGATCCCTCGCCATTTTTCCAATTTAATTTGGGCAGACTTTATATCTAATTTGTCCTTGTCGGTACAAATGATGTTAGTGCCGGAACCATGCGACCATTTCAAGGCGAATTTATGCGGCAGAGAATCCCAATCGACTTGTTCAACGCTATCAAAAACATGGAGTAGCGGAACAAGGTAATTCTCGCCGATTTTTTCTGCGACGTGGGTACGCACCTCATATTTGTCTACATAGGTCGTATAGGCAGGATTTCTATCGTTCAGTTTGAGCCATTGCAGCTTTTCATTGAAGGTCGCCGGCGAGTCTATATTCAATTTCTTGCGCATCATTATTCGATAAACCAACTGCAAATATTGCCGGTCTGGGATCCAGTTCAAGAAGCCCTTGCTCCCCCAAAGAACGATCAGCATCTTTGGGTTTTTTAGAAAATATTTCAGTCGTTTAATTTTTGTCACCCTCGCTCATTTGCTGTCTTTTTGCGAGTCTGACTTCGTAAAATTTGTCGACGATTTTGACTAGCACGCCGGTAGTCCAGCCGAAAGCGAAAACGCCGGAGATGGCAATTAGCGAAATAATCTGCCGCCACTCGGGTGGCAGAATGACATCGCCGAGGCCGAGAGTGGTGTAAGTTTCGCCGGAGAAATAGAAAGCAGTGCGCAGATCAGGCAGTGCACCAACAGCGTAAAGCAGCAGCCCCCAAGCGAAGATTTCCAGCAGGTGAGTGAGCAGCATCATCGCCACCAGATGTCCGAAAAAAAATTGCCGCTTCAATTCGCTGGGGTGATGTGCGTACTTCATGCCTTTCGTTTCGAAGCGGTGCATCACCCGGCCCATGCCGAAGCTGTGCAGGGTCATGATGCCGACCAGCATCCATGATCCTATTAGGATTTCATTGACTAGATCCATGACGGCTTTCTCCCTTCCTTGGCTTCGATGGCCAGTTGTCCTGATTTCAGTCGGGTGCTGCCGGTGATGGTCAGTCCGGCGGCTTCGGCCAACGCCCGAAATTGCGCTTCGCTGCGTCCGCTGCTTCCCGCTTCGCTGACCACGCTTTGCATCAGATTGTCCAGCGCCTTGTACAGCGTCGGCATCTCGCCGTCGAGCACTGGCTCGATAATTAGCAGTCGTGCAGCGGGTCGGCCGTGCAGGACGGCGCAGACATTGGCGAGCAATTTGACGCAGTGTTCGTTGTTCCAGTTGTGTAAAACGTTTTTCAGGAGGTAAAGATCGGCGGCGGGCGGTACGGCAGCGAAAAAGTCACCGCCCGCGAAAGTCAGTCGATCAACTAGATCGGGCGCTTCGTCGGACAATGCGGCAGCGGCGCGCGCGCAAACGGCGGGGCGGTCGAAAACCATCCCGGACGGGCCACCGGGTAGCTTGCGCAACAGGCCGCGCAGCAGGGCGCCGCGCCCGCCGCCAAGATCGACGATCAGGCGTAGCGCGCTGTAATCGCGGGACTCAGCGAGCGCCGCACCGACCGGGCGGCTGAGGTCTTCCATGGCCTTGTCGTAAATTGCCCCGATTGCCGGCTGTTGGCGCATCAGTTCGAGCAGGCTCATGCCATAGGCCCGCTCCAGTCCGGGCTGGCCGCTGTTCAGAGTGTGCATCAGTTCGTCGAAACCGCGCTGGTACACCTCGCCGGCGAGCATGCAGAAATGGCGCATCGACTGCGGATGGCCGTCGCCGAGCAGGCGCGAATCATCGGTGTTGGCATACAGCCCTTCCGGGGTCAGCGCGAATAGATTGACGGTGGTCAGCAGATGCATCAGCTTTTCCAGGATGGCTTCCTGTGTGCCGGTGCTGGCCGCCAGCTCGGCAGCGCTGCACGGTCCGTTTTCGAGCCGGTCGGCGATGCCCAGACGCGCCACAGCGGCGACCGCACTGGCGATCCAGCCGCCACAGGCGAGATAGCCGGGGTTCATGCTGCGCGGTCCAGAACAGAACGTAACTCAGCGTTCAATTGTGCGGCAAGACTAGCGACATGCGGCTCCAGCAACATGCTTAGATGCGTACCGGGTACTGCGCAATGGCGTACCGGAGTATCCACATAGGGTTGCCAGCCCTGCGCGGTATCGGCAAAAGTCGTGCTGCGCGCCAGTGCTTGATCGTCGTCGCCAGCGGCAAAAAGGCAGAACGGAATATTCAAGGGAAGTCCTTTCGGGCGGTAGAGAGCTGCCGCTATCACGTTGGCGCGATAGACAGCGATGAAGCGGTCAAAATACTCGTATTTGGTATCAATCGGTAGTAGAGCGGCATCGCGCAAGGCGCGGAATAGACGCTGGCCGCTATCGTCAGTCGCTTGCGGCCCATCGGCCAGCACGGCGACGCCGTACAGCTTGCCAATACGCAGCGCGATGTGGCGCAACCAGTCTGCCTCGCTCCAGCCGGAGTAGCGCTCGACGCTGTCGAAATTAGGGGCGGGATTGTCGAGCACGCCGAGAAAACTGACGCTACGCCCGGCTGCCGTCAACTGGCGCGCTATTTCATAAGCAACCAGACCGCCGAAGGAATGCCCGGCCAGAGCAATCTTCCCGTCCAGCTCCGAAGTCTTTTGTAGCAACTCGACGTAACGCGCGGCCAGCGCCTCAACCGTTTCCGGCGGGGCATCGCCGTCATCAAGGCCAATGGCCTGTAGTCCCCAAATCGGCAGATCAGCCGTCAGATGGCGCACCAAGCCGTTGAAATAAAGGAGGTTACCGCCGGCGCCAGGCAACAGGATCAGCGGCGGACCGCCTGCGCCTTCTTGCAGGGCAAGCAGCGGGCTGCGCCGCACCGGCTGGACAGGGGAAGGAGTAGGGCGCAGAAGGTCGGCCAGGCATAAGGCCAATTCGGCAATCGTGCGCTGGGTAAGCAGCGTGGCCAGCGGCAGGCGGACGCCGAATTCGTCGGCGATGCGCCCGACCAGGCGCACCGCCAGCAAGGAATGGCCACCGGCCTGAAAAAAATCCTCGTGCAGGCCAATCTGCGGTAAAGCGAGAATTTCTCGCCACAAATGAGCGAGTCGCGCTTGCAGCGGATCGAGCGGCGCGCTGGCCTGCGTCGTCGGGAGCTGCATTTCGCGGCGTAGTGCGGCGCTGTCGAGCTTGCCATTGCCGGTGACCGGCAACGAGGTGCGGAACAGGAAACGCGTCGGGATCATGTAGGCCGGCAACATCTGGCCCAAGGCGCGGCGTAGGCGCGTCTCCAGTTCGGCGGCGGGCGACGTTTCTGCCAACGAATTTGGCAACGCGTGTGGCAACG
>CAXNNH010000175.1:0-4664 GCA_964203325.1 Burkholderiales bacterium
GCCGCGATGGCCTCGAACATGTCGCGGCGATGAAAGTCCTGATCGGCACCGGAAATCTTGACCGTTTCATCCCAAATGGTCGATTGCACCCCGAGCTTGGGACGCCAGTGAAACTTGACGAAAGTCGATTCGCCAGCCTCGTTGATCAGGCGAAAACTATGCACGCCAAAGCCTTCGATCATCCGTAGCGAACGCGGTAGTGTGTGATCGGACATGATCCACATCACCATATGCATCGATTCCGGGGTCAGAGAAATGAAATCCCAGAAGGTGTCGTGCGCGGTCGCCGATTGCGGAAAACCACGGTCGGGTTCCATCTTGACGGCATGGATCAGGTCGGGGAATTTGATGGCGTCCTGAATGAAGAAAACCGGGACGTTATTGCCGACCAGATCCCAGTTGCCCTCCTTGGTGTAAAACTTGACGGCAAAGCCGCGTACGTCACGCGGGGTATCGACCGAACCCGCGCCGCCGGCGACGGTCGATATACGAGCGAACAACGGCGTCTTTTCGCCTACCTCAGTGAGTATTCTGGCGGTGGTGTATTGCTGCAAAGAGGCGCTTAGTTCGAAGAATCCGTGCACGCCCGTCGCTCGCGCATGAACGATACGTTCGGGAATCCGCTCGTGATCGAAATGGGTTATTTTTTCGCGGAGGATGAAATCCTCCAGCAGCGCAGGACCGCGCGAATTGGCTCTGAGCGAGTTTTGATTGTCGGAAAGCATGACGCCCTGGTTGGTGGTCAGTGAAAGGTGTTTTCCACACGCAATTTGGTGCAGTTCGCCACCGGCAGCCGCTGCTGAATCAGCGTCCAGGACCGATCCTTTTTCAGGTTTGCGTTGCTCAGAATGGTGCATTGGCTGATCTTTATTCATGATCGATTTCCTCGGTGAATGATGCCGGACTGAGACTGAGGCTGAATGCGCGGCGCTGGTCGGCAAAGCGATCAGGTCTTGAGGAAGGCCTGCAGATCGGCGTTAAGCAGCTCTTTGTGGGTGTCCACCAGGCCGTGCGGTGCACCCGCGTAGATCTTGAGGGTCGCGTTGTTGACCAGTTTCGATGAGCGGAGCGCCGAGGCGCCGATAGGCACGATCTGGTCGTCATCGCCATGCACGATCAGCGTCGGGAGGTCGAACTTCTTCAGATCCTCGGTGAAGTCCGTCTCGGAAAAAGCCTTGATACAGTCGAAGGTATTCTTGTGCCCGGCGCGCATCCCCTGCAGCCAGAACGAGGCGATCATGCCTGGCGAGACCTTGGCGCCCGGCCGGTTGGCCCCGAAGAACGGGCCGTTGGCGATATCCTTGTAGAGTTGCGAGCGGTCGGCCAGCGACCCCTGGCGAATCTCATCGAACTTCTCCATCGCCAAGCCGCCAGGATTGGCCGCCGTTTTCAGCATTAACGGCGGCACAGCCGAAATCAAGGCCGCCTTGGCCACTCTTTGCGTGCCGTGGCGTCCGATATAGCGCGCTACTTCGCCACCGCCGGCCGAGAAGCCGACCAGGACGGCGTTGCTCAGGTCTAGCGTTTCAATGAGCGCAGCCAAGTCGTCGGCATAGGTGTCCATCTCGTTGCCATTCCAGGGCTGACTCGACCGGCCATGGCCGCGACGGTCATGGGTAATGCAGCGGTGGCCATTGGAAGCCAGAAACAGCATTTGAGCCTCCCAGCTATCCGCGCTGAGGGGCCAGCCGTGGCTGAACACCACCGGCTGTCCGCTACCCCAGTCCTTGTAGTAAATCTGCGTACCGTCTTGCGTCGTCATCGTGCTCATCATTGCTCTCCTTTTTGGCTGGCGGATCCGCCGACCCCTCAGACCCGTCGATGCTCAACGGCGATCAGTCCTTCGGATGAACCTCGCCAGCGGAGCGCGAAAGGTGACGGCTAAAGCAGCACGATGCACCTTGTGCCGCCTCCATTCCGTTCGCTAGCGCACGTACAACCAGCGCTTTTATGTGTGCTTCTATGTGTGCTGGCGTACGGTGAGCGACCTCAGGAGCTGGCATCCTTTACCGAATGCGAACGAAACGTTCTGAATATAAAAATTCAAGGCGGCGATGGCTACGGTAAATTTAATCTAATAAATTATTGTCATTTATGGGGTGGCGGGAATCCAGATTTATCTATTTGCTTCCATCGCTGGGAGCCGCCTCAATGCTTGATCTACAGAACACCTGCCCGGAGAGCCAATAAAGACGCCACTCTCCAGCCACCCCCTCTGGAGATCGCCTATCCATGCGGTTCTCCAGCCATCCATCTTTGCTATCCCCATTATTTCAAGGAAAATGTAATGCCTTCAGCCGCTGTGCCGCTTGATGCCGAAGCACTGAAACAGATCGATGCTTACTGGCGTGCCGCCAATTACCTGTCGGTCGGGCAGATTTATTTGCTCGACAACCCGCTGCTCAAACAGCCGCTACAACGGTCGCATATCAAGCCGCGCTTGCTCGGTCACTGGGGAACAACGCCGGGGCTGAATTTCATCTATGCGCACATGAACCGGGCGATCAAGCAGCAGGAATTAAGCATGATCTATATCGCCGGCCCCGGCCACGGGGGGCCAGCAGTGGTGGCCAACACCTGGCTTGAAGGTAGTTACAGCGAACTCTATTCCGACATTTCGCAGGACGAAGACGGCATGCGCCGCCTGTTCCGCCAGTTCTCCTTTCCGGGCGGTGTTCCCAGCCATGCCGCGCCGGAAACCCCCGGTTCAATCCACGAAGGCGGCGAGTTGGGCTATGCCTTGTTGCACGCTTTTGGCGCGGTTTTCGACAATCCCGCGCTCATTGCCTGCTGCGTGGTCGGCGACGGCGAAGCGGAGACCGGACCGCTGGCGACCTCCTGGCATTCCAACAAATTCCTCAATCCGCGCACCGACGGCGCGGTGTTGCCCATCCTGCACCTCAATGGTTACAAGATCGCCAGTCCGGCCATCCTCGCCCGCATCAGCCATGCCGAACTGAAAAGCCTGTTGGTCGGTTATGGCTATCGGCCCTATTTTGTCGAAGGCGACGACCCGGAAAGCATGCACCGGCTGATGTCCGAGACCGTAGATCGGGTCATCGCCGAGATACACCGAATTCAAGCCAAGGCGCGTGGCGTCGGTAAAAGTCGCCATGAAATTATTCGGCCTTTGTGGCCGATGATCGTTTTGCGTTCTCCCAAGGGCTGGACCGGGCCAAAGGAGGTGGACGGCAAGAGGACCGAAGGCTATTGGCGCTCGCATCAGGTGCCGTTCAGCGAAATAGAGAAGCCAGAGCATGTGCAGCTATTAGAGGACTGGCTGCAATCCTACCGGCCAAACGAGCTGTTCGATGCCTGCGGGCGACTGCGGCCTGAGCTGGCCGCGTTAGCGCCAAGCGGCCACTACCGCATGGGGGCCAATCCGCATGCCAACGGTGGCGCGCTGCTGCACGACCTGCATTTGCCGAACTTTCGTGACTACGCTGTTTCCGTACCGGCTCCGGGCACGTCGCTGGCCGAATCCACGCGCACGATGGGCGTTTTCCTGCGCGACGTAATGCAGAAGAACATGCATAATTTTCGCGTCTTCGGCCCGGATGAAACGGCCTCCAATCGTCTCGGATCTATTTTTGAAGTCACCGACCGCGCCTGGATGGCCGAGCGTTTCGACTACGACGACCATCTGGCCGCCGATGGTCGGATTATGGAAATCTTGTCCGAACACGCCTGCCAAGGCTGGCTCGAAGGCTATTTGCTGACCGGGCGGCACGGACTGTTTTCCTGTTACGAAGCCTTCATTCACATCGTCGATTCGATGTTCAACCAGCACGCCAAGTGGCTCAAGGTATGCAATGAAATTGCCTGGCGGCGACCGGTTGCTTCGCTGAATATCTTGCTCACCTCGCACGTCTGGCGGCAGGACAACAACGGCTTCTCGCATCAGGATCCCGGCTTCATCGACCATGTGGTGAACAAGAAGGCCGACATCATCCGCGTCTATTTGCCGCCCGACGCCAACACCTTGCTGGTGGTCACCGAGCAGTGTCTGAAAAGCCGCAATCTGGTCAATGTCATTGTCGCCGGCAAACAGCCCGAGCTGCAATGGCTGGACATGGACGCCGCGATCAACCACACGCGCGCCGGTATCGGCCTGTGGGAGTGGGCGTGCAACGACCAGTCCGGCGAACCCGATATCGTGTTGGCCGCCGCCGGCGATGTACCGACGCTGGAAATGCTCGCCGCCATCGACATCCTGCACCAGATCACGCCGGAGCTGAAGATGCGTTTCATCAACGTCGTCGACCTGATGACCCTGCAACCGCAGGAGGAGCATCCGCACGGGCTGTCCGATACCGAGTTCGTCTCGCTGTTCCGCAGCGACAAGCCCATCCTTTTCGCCTACCACGGTTACCCCTGGCTAATCCACCGCCTGACCTACCGGCGCAGCAATCACGGTCATCTGCATGTGCGCGGCTACAAGGAAGAAGGGACGACGACGACACCGTTCGACATGGTCGTGCTCAATGGACTAGACCGCTTCCATCTGGTGATGGACGTGGCCAACCAAGTACCCAAGTTGCAGCCGCAAGCCGCGCACATCAAACAGCGCATGCGCGACATGCTCACCCGGCACACGCAGTACATCCACGAACACGGCGAAGACATGCCGGAAATACGTCACTGGAAATGGCCGCAAGAAGAGG
>CAXNNH010000176.1:0-4663 GCA_964203325.1 Burkholderiales bacterium
CCTGCCAGAAACACATTACCGCCGGTGCGAAAAAGGTTATCCAGAGCGCCCCGTCGAAAGACGACACCCCGATGTTCGTCTTCGGCGTCAATCACCAAAGCTACGCTGGCCAGACCATCATCTCCAACGCCAGTTGCACCACCAACTGCTTGGCTCCTGTGGCTAAAGTGCTCAACGACAACTGGGGTATCAAGCGTGGCCTGATGACCACCGTGCATGCGGCCACCGCGACCCAGAAAACCGTCGATGGTCCGTCGAATAAAGACTGGCGCGGCGGTCGTGGCATCCTGGAAAACATCATTCCGTCTTCGACCGGTGCGGCCAAGGCTGTTGGCGTGGTCATTCCCGAGCTGAACAAGAAGCTGACCGGCATGGCTTTCCGCGTCCCGACTTCCGACGTTTCGGTGGTTGATCTGACCGTCGAACTGAACAAGGAAGCCTCCTACGCCGAAATCTGCGCTGCGATGAAAGCAGCTTCCGAAGGCGCCATGAAGGGCGTTCTCGGCTACACCAACGAGAAGGTCGTCGCTACCGACTTCCGTGGCGAATCGTGCACCTCCGTCTTCGACGCCGAAGCCGGTATGGCGCTTGATTCCACCTTCGTCAAAGTGGTCTCCTGGTACGACAATGAATGGGGCTATTCCAGCAAAGTGCTGGAAATGGTTCGTGTCATGTCCAAGTAAGACTGCCCGTACGCGCCAGCAATGAACGACAGGCCACTGTTTCCAAGTTTCTATTGGCAACACATGGCCTGTCGATTTTGACACTGCCCAGAAGGGCAGGGCTTTCAAACCGGAGACAGGTTTACGATGAATTTCAAGAAACTCACTGATCTGGACGTCGCCGGGAAGCGCGTTTTCATTCGCGCCGACCTCAACGTCCCGCAAGACGCTAGCGGCAATATCACAGAAGACTCGCGCATCCGTGCCGCTCTGCCGGGCATTAAGTATTGCCTGGATAACGGTGCCGCCGTCATGGTTACCTCGCACCTCGGCCGACCGACCGAAGGCGAATTCAAAGCGGCCGATTCTCTGGCCCCGATTGCCCAGCGCATGTCCGAACTCCTCGGAACAACGGTTCGCTTGGTGCAGAACTGGGTTGACGGTGCTTTTGAGGTCAAAGCCGGTGAAGTGGTCATGCTCGAAAATTGCCGTTGCAACAAAGGCGAAAAGAAGTCGACGGACGAACTCTCGCAGAAGATGGCCAAGCTCTGCGACGTATGGGTGCATGATGCCTTCGGCACGGCCCACCGCGCGGAAGCGAGCACTTACGGCATGGGCAAGTTTGCGCCCGTCGCCTGTGCCGGCCCCTGTGTCGCGGCCGAACTCGACGCACTGACCCTGGCGCTGGCCAAACCGGCCCGCCCGATGATGGCCATTGTCGGCGGCTCCAAGGTGTCGACCAAACTCACCGTTCTCGAAGCGCTGTCGTCGAAAGTCGATCAACTGATCGTCGGCGGCGGCATTGCCAATACCTTCCTGCTCGCTTCCGGCAAGAAAATCGGCAAGAGTCTGGCCGAACCCGACCTTGTCGAACAAGCCAAAGCTGTGATGGCCAAGGTCAACGTGCCGCTGCCGACCGACGTGGTAGTGGCCACTGAGTTCAAAGCCGATGCCCAGGCGACGATCAAGTCGATAGACGATGTTGCTGACGACGAGATGATTCTCGACATCGGGCCGAAGAGCGCCAAGGCTCTGGCCGACTTGGTGCAAGCCGCCGGTACAGTGGTATGGAACGGGCCGGTGGGCGTTTTCGAAATGGAAGCTTTTGCCAGCGGCACGCAGGTGCTGGCCAACGCCATTGCTACCTCGAAGGCTTTTACCCTGGCCGGTGGTGGCGACACAGTGGCAGCGATCAAGGCTTTTAATATCGAAGACAAGGTCGGTTACATCTCAACGGCAGGGGGCGCTTTCCTGGAGTTTCTGGAAGGGAAAAAACTGCCGGCCGTCGAGATTCTGGAACAACGGGCCGAGGGCTAAACTTTCATTGGTAATGTCAGGGCAGCTTCAGGGCTGCCCTTTTAGTTCGCCTGAAATAGTAAATACGCAGGAAATGAATACTGGACGACGCGCGTTGGGCTAGCGATGTAAATAGCAAAGTCAATGCAAGAATAATGCGTAATGCGCCCGTAACATTGAGAGCGCAAAGTCACTGTCAGACTAGGTGCCGACTAGAAAAACGGCAGCAGAAAAACCGGCATATCCGGCTGGAACATCCGGCAGAACAAATAAGGAAATCAATGTCTCGCCACACCAAGATCGTCGCTACTTTGGGTCCGGCATCGTCCGACCCGCTAGTTCTTGAGGCCATCATTCGCGCCGGCGTCGACGTCGTGCGTCTCAACTTCTCACACGGCAAACTCGAAGATCACATCGCTTTGGCCACCAGCGTGCGTGAAATTGCCGCTCGTGTCGGACGCACCGTGGGCATCCTGGCCGATCTACAGGGGCCGAAAATACGCGTCGGAAAGTTCGAGGAAGGCAAGGTCACGCTGGAAAGCGGCAGTCGTTATATTCTCGATGCCAAGTGCGAGTTGGGCAATCAGGAACGGGCCGGACTCGACTATAAGGATCTACCCGGTGACGTGTGTGCCGGTAACGTTCTTTTGCTCGACGACGGTCGTATCGTCCTGGATATCGAGCGTGTCATCGGGCACGAAATTCACACCGTCGTTCGGCACGGCGGCGTGCTGTCCAACAACAAAGGAATTAATCGCCAAGGGGGGGGCTTGTCGGCGCCAGCCTTGACCTCCAAGGATATGGACGACATCAAGACGGCAGCGTTGATCGGTGCCGACTTCCTGGCCGTTTCATTCCCGAAGAGTGCTTCCGATATGTATATGGCGCGCCAGTTGATGCTGGCGGCCGGCAGTCACGCACTGACGATTGCCAAAATCGAGCGTGTCGAGGCAGTTGCCGCATTGGCCGAAATTCTGGATGCCTCCGATGGCGTGATGGTGGCGCGTGGCGATCTGGCGGTGGAAGTCGGCGATGCTGCGGTACCGGCGCTGCAAAAACGCATGATTCGCATGGCGCGCGAACGAAACAAGCTGGCCATTACGGCGACCCAGATGATGGAGTCGATGATTCTTTCTCCGATTCCGACCCGCGCCGAGGTTTCCGATGTGGCCAATGCGGTACTCGACGGCACCGATGCGGTGATGCTGTCGGCCGAAACCGCCGCCGGCAAGTACCCGGTAGAGACGGTCGAGTCCATGGTACGCATCTGTCTGGAAGCGGAGAAATCGGCGGAAGTGACGCTGGATCGTGAGTTTCTCGACCGCGTGTTTACCCGCATTGACCAGTCGGTTGCAATGGCCGCCTTATTTACCGCCTATCACCTGAACGTCAAGGCGGTAGCTGCACTGACGCAGTCTGGATCGACTGCCTTGTGGATGAGCCGGCTTAACTGCGGAGTGCCGATCTATGCGCTGACGCCGGAGCCAACGTCTTTGACCAAGATGACGCTCTATCGCGAGGTTTATCCGCTCCTGATGCAGCAAATGCATACCGACCGCGACGTGCTTCTGTATGACGCCGAGCAAAGACTGATTGCGGCGGGCGTGGTCAAAAACGGCGATCTTATTGTGCTGACAATCGGCGAGCCGATCGGTACCACAGGGGGAACCAATACCATGAAAATCGTCCGCGTCGGCGAGCAGCAACCGTATAAGGAATAGTAGGGAGAGCAGGAATAGCAAGACCATTAATCATTAACTCCAATGTTAGACAACGTTCGCAACATGTCGAATGCGGAAAATTGTTGTGGCCCGGAGAGGCGCATGGATAAACGATCTTCAGGGGGGTGGGCTGGAGAGTGGCGTCAACAGGGCTTCTCCGGGCAGTCCCTCTGCAGATCAAGCACTGGTGCGGCTGTCAGAGGAGGTCACGTAAAAATTTGTCTTTTTATCTTTGTTTAAAGTCTTTCGTGGACAGCCATTTTTCGGCTTGCCGCTGGATATGTGTAACATCCGTTAGGGAGGCGCTGATTAATTGTCATTTCGAGTGAAGCGAGAAATCCAAATTGTTGATTTTAAATATTCCTCACACCGTTCGGAATGACAAAAGTGAATAAATCATCGTCCCGTTAGCGTCTTACAGAATCTATTGAATAAATCGGCGAACCGGTCCGTCCGTATCGCCGTCCCCAAAAGCGTAGAATAATTTTTTGCCAAATCGGCATCAGCCGGTTTGTGCGCATCAGTGTTTGCACAACCTAAAGGAGAAGAACCCATGCCTATCGTATCTATGCGTCAACTGCTCGACCACGCCGCCGAAAACAACTATGGCTTGCCTGCCTTCAACGTTAACAACATGGAACAAGTCTGGGCCATTATGGAAGCTGCGTCCGAACTCGACGCTCCGGCCATCATGCAAGCCTCGGCCGGTGCGCGCAAATATGCAGGCGAACCGTTCCTGCGCCACCAGATTCTGGCCGCCCTCGAAGCTTATCCGCATATTCCGGTCGTTATGCACCAAGATCACGGTCAATCGCCGGCGGTATGCATGGGCGCCATCCGTTCCGGCTTCTCGTCGGTGATGATGGACGGTTCGCTGATGGCCGATGGCAAGTCGGTGGCTTCCTATGAATACAACGTGGCGGTGACCAAGCAAGTGGTCGAATTTTCGCACGCTATCGGCGTCTCGGTCGAAGGCGAACTGGG
>CAXNNH010000177.1:0-4660 GCA_964203325.1 Burkholderiales bacterium
CGTTCTTCCCGAAGAGGATGTGCTTCGATTCCATTACCCCTGACCAGGTTGCCTTCGCTATGCACCGCCTCAATCACCGTCCCAGAAAATGCCTCGGCTTCAAAACACCTCACGAAGTCTTCATGAACCAGTTACACTCGCGTCATAACTTTGTTGCACTTCAGAGTTGAATCCGCCCAATGATTTATTCCCGCGACTTGCGGCATATGCGTTTCGTATATGTTAAAATACGTCTGTCGTGATTATTCGAGAGAGATTGTGCAATCGAGCTTTTCTGAACTGGAATACGCGTCCAAGAAGAAGCAGACGCGACGGGATCGTTTCCTGGCCGAAATTGACGCAGTCACACCGTGGATGTGAACTGGAGAGGACGGTCACCGCGTATTACCCCAGTAGTGGCGGACGGGGACGTCCGCCGATTGGGCTGGGGCGAATGCTGCGAATGTACGTTGCGCAACAATGCTTTGGTCTCTCGGATGAAGGCGTCGAAGACGCTATCTACGACAGCCAAGCTATTCGCCGATTTGTCGGTATTGATCTGAGCTGGGAGTCGGCGCCCGATGCCACGACACGGCTGAACTTTCGGTACCTGCTCGAAAGTCATGGACTCACGGAGTCTCTCTTCAATACGATCAATGGGCACTTGGCTGAGAAAGGCCTGTTGTTGCGGGAAGGCACGATTATCGATGCAACGCTGATTGCGGCACCGCCCTCGACGAAGAACAAGGACGGCAAATGCGATCCGGACATGCATCAGAGCAAGAAGGGCAAGCAGTGGTACTTCGGCATGAAAGCCCATATCGGCGTCGACGCCCAATCCGGACTGGTTCACACCGTCATCGGCACGGCAGGCAACGTCAGTGACGTAACCCAAGCCCAAGCGTTGCTCCACGGCGACGAGACCAACGCTTTTGGGGGATGCCGGCTATCAGGGCATAGAAAAGCGGGACGAGAGTCTCGAATGCCCGGTGACCTGGCACATGGCGATGCGACCAAGCAAACGCAAAGCCTTGCCGGCCACGCCCTTGGGCGGTCTGCAAGAACGGCTTGAACACACCAAGCTAGCATTCGAGCCAAGGTTGAGCATCCGTTTCATGTGCTGAAGAACCCTGTTCCATCACCGCAAGACGCGCTACAAGGGCTTGGCGAAGAACACCGCGCAATTGTTTTCTCTGTTTGGACTGGCCATCTCTTCATGGCCCGCCGATCGCTGCTAGCCGCGCATACCCAAGTTGCGTCTTGAAGGTGGTGATTGGAAGAAAAACCATCGAAAAGAGGCCAAGTAGCTCACGAAAACGATCAGCTTCAGAACCTAGCGCAAAAAACTCTCGCCGAGATTTCCGCAAAACTGAATTGATCAGCGTTTCCTTAGGGGCTGAAGGGGAAGGCAGTTGGAAGTGTGCTGGAATAACGGAAGTAGTGCACATCGACTCTCGGGGTAGCAGGGGTGGCATGCGGTGGAGGATAGATCGTGCAGCACGGGAGGCTCGTTGTAGCGGTGGGGAGGCCATCGACTGATGCGTATAAGGAAACGAAATCGCAGCAGGCCGCAACGGGAGTTGGAGGGGTTCATAGTACCGTTTGAGGCGGAGGGACAACATAACCCCCTGCCGAGGGCCCATCCTTCAGGCCGGATGACCTATCGGTTCCGACGACGTGGAGAGCGTACATCGCTATGTCATTCAGAAACGCCTAACACTGTCCGCTGCCTGGGGGAACCCAGAAAACGACCAAGTCCTGTTGAACCTCCGCGTAACCTGTGCAAACGGCGGAGGGCATCGCTAGGGGGATGCCTTGGCCGCTTCAAACCATTTCAACCGTCTCTTTCGATCACACCCTGGCCTGGCCTACGTGCTATACGCAACGCGGCGAATCCGAATCGGTGATCGTGATGCTCGGCGCCGCCCTGGCGCGCGAACATGCGGTTGCCTAATTTTGCGCGCACCATGCTTCTGCAGCGGGGATTGGCTACAATGTCGCGATTTATCAGAGTCCATTTAGCCTATTCGACCTATTACTCATCCCTGTTACCTCTGCGATTGATGGCAAAATTCCCAGGTAGCAAAATGAATAGGCAGCGAAAATTTTTAGTATTGCTGCAAAACGGAAAACCAATGACCGCAAAAGCCCAAGCACTTCTCGTGCAAGCCCAAAAGACCCTGCTCACCCCCTATGGCCTGGACGTGGCCGATTTGACGAAGGTTTTCGGCAGAATCATGGCGCACGACGTCGATTACGTTGACCTTTACTTTCAGTACAGCCGCTCCGAGGCGTGGAGTTTGGAGGAGGGAATTGTCAAGTCCGGTAGTTTCAACATCGATCAGGGGGTTGGCGTACGTGCGCTATCGGGAGAAAAAACGGCTTTTGCCTACTCGGACGACATCAGCCCACTGGCGCTCGGCGACGCCGCCTTGGCGGTGCGTGCCATTGCGGCAGCCGGGCAGAAACGGCACGTCAAAAGCAAGACGACTACCGAGCACAAACACGCCTTGTATTTACCGCACGATCCACTGGTGTCGCTCGACGCCACGGCCAAGGTCAAACTGCTCGAACGCCTGGAATCCTACGCACGTGCCGAAGACAAGCGGGTGACACAGGTCATGGCGCACTTGGCAGGCGAATACGAGGTAGTACTGATCGCCGGTAGCGATGGTCGGCTGGCCGCCGATATTCGACCGCTGGTGCGCGTTTCGATCACCGTCATCATCGAAGGCGAAGGCAGCAAACGCGAACAAGGCTCGTCTGGCGGTGGCCAACGCAGCGACTACGGTTATTTCAGCGACGAGATTCTGCGTCGCTATGCCCACGAAGCCGTGCATCAGGCGGTGGTCAATCTCGACGCACGCCCGGCACCGGCCGGCACGATGACGGTGGTGCTCGGCTCCGGTTGGCCCGGCATTCTGCTACATGAAGCAGTCGGCCACGGTCTAGAAGGCGACTTCAACCGCAAGGGTAGTTCGACCTTCGCCGGTCGCGTCGGTAGTCGTGTCGCCTCGAAGGGCGTTACCGTGGTTGACGATGGTACGATTCCCGATCGGCGCGGTTCGCTGAATATCGACGACGAGGGCAATCCGACCCAGCGCAACGTCTTGATCGAGGATGGTATTCTCAAAGGCTATATGCAGGACAGCCTAAACGCACGCCTGATGGGTGTCACCCCGACCGGCAACGCCCGACGCGAGTCCTACGCCCACTTGCCGTTACCGCGCATGACCAATACCACGATGCTGGCTGGCGACAAGACGCCCGAGGAAATCATCAAGTCGGTGAAAAAAGGTATTTACGCCGTCAATTTTGGCGGTGGCCAAGTTGACATCACCAACGGCAAATTCGTCTTTTCGATGTCCGAGGCTTATCTGATCGAAGACGGAAAACTGACGTATCCGGTCAAGGGCGCGACGTTGATCGGCAGCGGCCCGGAGGCGATGAATCAGGTGTCGATGATCGGCAACGACATGCGTCTTGACCCCGGCGTCGGTACTTGTGGCAAGGAAGGACAAAGCGTACCGGTCGGCGTTGGTCAACCGACGCTGCGTATCGACGGGCTGACAGTCGGCGGTACGGCCTGAGCAAAGTACCACCGCTACAAACTCCGATCAGGGGAGGGAAAAGCTCTCGCCCTCCCCTCCCTCCGAACCGTACGTGCGGTTTTCCCGCATACGGCTCTCCAGTTGGCAGTTCCCACATCAGGATAGGCTCACTTCACAGACCCTCGTCTGTGCGATAGAGGGTCTGGTCGCGTTGGTAACCTGCTTGCCGATGGCGCAGTTACCGACGCCGCACATAGTTAGTGCCTGGCCGAAAACCCCCTTTTTTTCAAAAAAGGCCTGCTCAAGATGTATTCTTATAGAATATTCTAACCCCGTTGACTCGTTGCTCGAACGCGATTTCGATTTTCTGGGGCGGAAACATGAAATTCTCCATTTCGTGGACGAGCCTGCGCCGGGTCGCTAAAAACCGACCCGCTAAAACTGCTTCGCTGTCGTTTGCTACGCCGCCAGTTTGTACGTCGTATCGCGATCTGCGGTGGGTGATTTGCGCTGCTCGCGCTTCTTGTTCCGTTGCCACAGAATCTCGCCAATGCGGTGAATATTCCTCGCCAGTACCGCCAGCGCCACGTAGCGCTTGAAGCCGGTAATGCCCATTCCCTTACACACAACTCATTCGGCATCATTGCAGATAGTGCCAAGCTGCTGATTTTAAAAAATTTCCAGCTAAACATTGATTTTATATGACAAGCAACAACCTATTGTATTAAAACAATATTTTTAACGCCAAATGAGTTATGTGTAAGGATATGGGTAATGCCATGATCCGTGCAGACGTCCAGACCATGATGAAGTCTAGAAGGCTTTCGGCGGAAAAATCCTTGACGCATTTCAGTCGGATGCGTCCGATGGCGCGGCCATTCTTCTCCGCCGCGATCACGACGATGGATTTTTTCTCGATCTCGCGTCCCCGCTTGCCTTCTTCAGGGCCCCCCACGTAGGTCTCATCGACTTCAATCTCACCGGTCAGTCGATCACGTCCCGGTCGTACCATGGCCCGGCGCAGCTTGTGCCGCCACGTCCAAGCCGTTTCGTAGCGGCCCAACCCAAGAGCCCGCTGCAGCCCCAAGGCGCTCATACCATTTTTCTGGCGGGTGATGAACCCCATCGCG
>CAXNNH010000178.1:0-4614 GCA_964203325.1 Burkholderiales bacterium
CTGGTCTATTTCATCGACGAAGCCAAGGGCGTGATGAAGGTCGCTTACCCGAACGACCTGTTCGACCGCAACCTGACCGACGGCCGCGCCATGCTGGTCTCCTTCCTGACCCTGGCGATTGGTAACAATCAGGGCATGGGCGACGTCAAGAACCTGCAAATGCAGGATTTCTACGTTCCCTGGTCGATGCTGCGCATGTACGACGGCCCGGCCAAAGACATCAGTGATCTGTGGGACATCCTCGGTCGTCCGCGCGTCAATGGCGGCTACATCGCCGGCACCATCATCAAGCCGAAGCTCGGCCTGCGTCCTGAGCCGTTTGCCAAGGCCGCCTACCAGTTCTGGCTGGGCGGCGACTTCATCAAGAACGACGAACCGCAGGGCAACCAGGTCTTCTGCCCAACCAAGAAGGTGATCCCGCTGGTCTATGACGCAATGAAGCGCGCCATGGACGAAACCGGTCAGGCCAAGCTGTTCTCCGCCAACATCACCGCTGACGACCATTACGAAATGCTGGCCCGCGCTGACTATATCCTGGAAACCTTCGGGCCGGACGCCAACAAGGTTGCCTTCCTGGTTGACGGCTACGTCGGCGGCCCGGGCATGATTACCACTGCCCGTCGTCAATATCCCGCTCAGTACCTGCACTACCACCGTGCCGGTCACGGTGCCGTGACCTCCCCGAGCGCCAAGCGCGGCTATACGGCTTTTGTCCTCGCCAAGATGTCCCGTCTGCAGGGAGCCTCCGGCATCCACGTTGGCACCATGGGTTACGGCAAGATGGAAGGTGGTGCCGATGACCGCAATATTGCCTACATGATCGAGCGCGACTCTGCTGACGGCCCTTACTACCATCAGGAATGGCACGGCATGAAGCCGACCACCCCGATCATTTCCGGCGGCATGAACGCGCTGCGCCTGCCAGGTTTCTTCGAAAACCTCGGCCACGGCAACGTGATCAACACCTCCGGCGGCGGCTCCTACGGCCACATCGACAGCCCAGCCGCTGGCGCGATCTCCTTGCGTCAATCCTACGAGTGCTGGAAATCCGGTGCCGATCCGATCGAATTCGCCAAGGAGCACAAGGAATTCGCCCGCGCCTTCGAGTCCTTCCCGAAAGATGCCGACAAGATCTTCCCGGGCTGGCGCGAGAAGCTGGGCGTGCATAAATAAGAAACGTAGGAAACGTAGTATTGACAAGACGTTTTGGAATCAAGCCCTGCCTTAAACGGGGCTTTTTTTCATCCCCTCCCCCGACTTTTTTCGGATATCGCTATGCCAAATCGTGAGCAATTCCTTGTTCGGCAGGAACCCTACTACCAACCCCAAGGCAACGAAGTGGCGCTGTTCGAGGCCGCCTATGGCGCACGCTTACCGGTGATGGTCAAGGGGCCGACCGGTTGCGGTAAATCGCGCTTTATCGAATACATGGCCTGGAAGCTGCAACGTCCGTTGATTACCGTTGCCTGCAACGAAGACATGACGGCCAGCGATCTGGTTGGGCGTTATCTGCTCGACGCCAGCGGCACACGCTGGCTGGACGGACCACTGACGACCGCCGCACGCATCGGCGCCATCTGCTATCTCGACGAAATCGTCGAAGCCCGCCAGGATACAACCGTGGTTATTCACCCGCTGACCGACCACCGGCGCACGCTGCCCATCGACAAAAAGGGCGAGCTGATTGCCGCGCACGCCGATTTTCAGCTCGTTATTTCCTACAATCCGGGCTACCAGAGCCTGATGAAGGATCTCAAGCAATCGACCAAACAACGGTTTACCGGCTTCGACTTCGATTACCCGGAAGCCGGCCTGGAGGCCGACATCCTGAGCCGCGAAACCGGCATAGCGCGCGACATCGCCGTCAAGCTGGTGAAAATCGGTGCGGCTGGCCGCCGACTAAAGGGGCACGGACTCGACGAAGGCATCTCGACGCGCCTGCTGGTCTACGCCGCCACCTTGATTCAGCGTGGCGTTGCCGCCCGTGACGCCTGCCGCATGTCTTTGGTGCGACCGATTACTGACGACGTCGATATCCGCCAGACGCTGGATCACGCCATCGACGCCACCTTCGCCTAAGCGCTCCGGCACCGCACGGTCATGGCCACTCTTCCGCCCGCCCCCGAATTTCAGCATCCGCAAACGCGCATTTACTGGAAAACCCTCGACTGCCGTTTTCCTCAAATCGCCAGCGTCTTCGAAGAGTGCCTTTACGAAGCGCTGGCCCGACTGCACCGCCAAGGCGTCGAAGCCTACATCGACGCGGCGCGCACGCTCGGCAAGCTCGGGCGCGGCGTCGAACCGGCCCTGGCTTTTCTCGAAGGCTGGCCGGCGACCGCCGAAGCCGTCGGCGAACAAGCCTTGCCGGCCATTATGGATCTGGTCAAAGCCATCCAGAAATCGCCGAACGGCAACGCGCTGGCCTCGATGATGCAAACGCTGGCCCCGGTCGCGCGGCAATTACAATCCGCCGAGCAAATGGCGCGCTATCTCGATATCGCCCGCGATTTGATGCAACAAACTACCGGTTCAATCCACGGTTTTCACCAGACGCAACCCAGCCCCGGCCTGCCCGAATTCTTTACGCACGCCCCCCAACTGCTCGCGCAACTTTCTCTATCCGGCCTGGCCAACTGGGTTGATTACGGCATCCGCAACACCCGCCACCACCCGGAAAGACAAGAAGAGTTTTTCAGCCTGCGCTCGGCCGACAGTCGCGCCGTGCTTCAACGCGAGCGACACGGCACACTGTTCGTCGCCGTCGAACGCCAACTCGACCTCTATTTACGCGCCCTCTGGCAGGACAGCGAGCACCTGGTGCCCTATTCGACGGCATTCGACGAGTTACGCAAGCCGATTCCCTATTACGACCACCTCGGCATGCGCGTGCCCGACGTGCAAGATGACGCGCGAGGTATCAGCGGTATCGACCGTTACCGGGCGATTCTGGCCCACATGGTCGGTCATCGCCGCTGGAGTTCCACACTGATCGCCGACAACTGGAGTCCCTTTCAGCGCATGTCCGTCGAGTTTTTCGAGGACTGCCGGGTTGAAACGCTCCTGATGCGCGAGTACCCCGGCCTGCGGCGCATTTTCCTCGCCCTGCATTCCAAGCCGATTGAGGGTGCCTGCGACCCCGAAAATACCTCCTGCCTGCGCCACCGCCTGTCGATGCTGTCACGCGCCATGCTGGCTTCCGACCACGGCTACACCAACACAACGCTGCTCGAATTCGTAGGGCGTTTTCACGCCGTGCTGGCCAATGGTGCCGAATCGTCAACCGGTGAGATTGCCGAACTGGCGCTCGCCTACGTGACCCGGACACGCCGACAGAGCGACCAACTCGCCAAAGTCTATTTTGACGAGACAGTGATCGACTATCGCGACGATAACAGGCACCTGTGGAGATTCATCGAGGAAGATGATGAAGGTGAGATCGCCGATCAGCATCGCAAGATGGAGAAGCAGGAAGAGCTAAACCGCCTGCCGCCGCGCCACTACCCGGAGTGGGACTACCAGAGCCAGACCTACCGCCCGGACTGGGTCAGCGTCTACGAGACGCTGCATCGCAGCGGCAACCCGGCCGATATCGACGCCCTGCTGCACAAACACGCGGCGCTGGCTAAACGGCTGAAACGGATGTTCGATCTGCTCAAGCCGCAGGACAAAGTGCGTATTCGCTACCAGGAAGAAGGCAGCGAACTCGACCTCGACATCGCGCTACGCTCACTGATCGACTTCAAGAGCGGTGTCACGCCTGACCCGCGCATCAACATGAGCCAGCGCACCAACGGCCGCGACATCGCCGTCATGCTGCTGCTCGACCTCTCGGCATCGCTCAACGAAAAAGTCGCCGGCAGCGAACAAAGCATCCTGCAACTGAGCCAGGAAGCCGTTTCTCTGCTGGCCTGGGCCGTCGACAAATTGGGCGACCCGCTGGCCATCGCCGGTTTCCATTCCAACACCCGGCACGACGTGCGCTACCAGCACATCAAAGGCACTAGCGAAAAATGGGGCGACGAGGTAAAAGCCCGCCTCGCTGCGCTCGAAGCCGGCTACTCGACGCGCATGGGTGCCGCCGTGCGCCACGCCGCGCACTACCTGGAAAAGCAAAAAGCCGACAAAAAGCTGTTACTGATTCTCACCGACGGCGAACCCGCCGACGTAGATACCGCCGATCCGCGCACACTGATCGAAGATGCCCGCCAAGCAGTGAAAGAACTCGACACCCTCGGTATCTACACCCACTGCATCAACCTCGACCCACGCGCCGACGATTACGTCAGCCAGATCTTCGGCCAGCGCTACACGGTGATTGACAACATCGCCCGCCTGCCCGAACGTTTGCCACAACTATTTATTGCCCTAACGAAATAGGTTGTACCGCAGACGTTCGCCGAAAAGCGATGCCCGGAGACCGTATGGGTCGCGGAATAGAAAATAGATCGACCATAAATTGTAGGTCCAGGTTAAACGATTCCGTGGGCCAAACGAGGATGACATAACGGGGAACGCATCATGAGTATGAGCGATTCGGTACGCTGGGCCGATTTGAAATTACCCTTTTCGCTATTGCTGACTTTAGCGGCAGGGATATTGTTTAGCGCATTTTTG
>CAXNNH010000179.1:0-4585 GCA_964203325.1 Burkholderiales bacterium
ATAAGGCGCACATCGAAGGCATCAGCCAACTGGCCGCCGAAGACATTAAATATGCCGAACAACTCGGCTATCGCATCAAATTGCTAGGCATCACCAAACGCACGCCGGAAGGCGTCGAGCTGCGCGTGCATCCGACGCTAATTCCGAGCAAGCGCCTGATCGCCAACGTCGAAGGGGCGATGAACGCCGTGCTGGTCAAGGGTGACGCCGTTGGCGCAACGATGTACTACGGCAAGGGCGCCGGCGCCGAACCGACGGCCAGCGCCGTCATCGCCGATCTGGTCGACGTGACGCGCATGCACACCGCCGACCCCGAGCATCGCGTGCCGCATCTCGCCTTCCAGCCGGACGCGATGGTCGACCTGACGATTCTGCCACTGTCGGAAGTGGTCACCAGCTACTACCTGCGCCTGCGCGTCGAAGACAAACCCGGCGTACTGGCCGACATCACGCGCATCCTCGCCGACCAGGAAATCTCCATCGACGCCATGATCCAGCGCGAACCTGGCGAAGGCGAAGAGCAAACCGACATCATCATGCTGACGCACCGGACGCGCGAGAAAAATGTCGATGCGGCGATTGCCAAGATCGAGGCGCTGACCGCCGTTAGCGGCAAACTGACCCGCTTGCGGCTGGAAGAGTTGCAGTAACAGTGTTGCCGTCACAGTAGCCCAGTAGCCGCAATAATCGACGCGAAGCAGCCGGTTTGGCGCAGGCCGACCGGCTGCCGGTTTTTCGCACGCAGTTCAGCACAAAGTGGGCTAAACTCTCGACCGTCGCCCGGAGAGCCGCGTCAGTGCTCGATCTACAAGGTGCCTGCCCGGAGAGCCAGTAAACACGCCACTCTCCGAAGGGTATAGCTGTAGATCAAGTACTGGCGCGGCTCTCCGGGCCGTTTCCTGGCGCTCCCCGTTCATTACCGTATGTTCGTTGTCCCTCTTTTCGCAAGGCCAGTCGCCCCGCGTTACGCTCAAACCTTGCTTGTTTTCACCATCGACAGGAAACATTTTCATGAAATTCAAATCGTACCCGCCCCGTATCGGGCTGATCGTTGCGGCGATCGCTCTTTCGGCAATGCCTATCTCATCGCTTGCCGCGCAAAAATTTGACGCTGCACTTTCTGCGGCGATCAGCCGGGCCGGTCAAACGCAAGCCGACCTAACAACCGCCAGTTCCGAGCGTCAGACGGGAACATCGGAACGAGTCCGGTTATTGGTCCGCTTTAGTGGCAGCCATGCGCTCGATGCAATACGCAAGGTTGGCGGGACGGTGAATTCGGTGCTCGGCAATATCGCTTCGGTGGAAATAGCCGCCTCAGCGCTCGGCGCGCTGGCCGACATTCCTGAAATCGACTACATGGAAGCGGAAAAGAAAATGCCGCAGCGGATCAACATGAGTGTTCCGGCGACCCGCGCCGATTTGCTCCGCTCCGGCGTTGCGCCTAACCTTACGGGCGCCACCGGTGCCGGCGTCATCGTCGGCATTATCGACAGTGGCCTCGATTTCCGGCACCTGGACTTTCGTAACACTGACGGCTCGACCCGTCTGCTCGGACTATGGGATCAGCGTGCCGCCGGAGCGGCTGGATCGCCGCCAGCGGGCTTCAGCTACGGCGGCGAATGTACAGTCAACATGCTCAACGATGCCATCAATGGCGCTGACGGTTGCACGCAAGCGGCGACCAGCAATCATGGCACCCATGTGGGTAGTACCGCTGCCGGCAATGGACAGCAGACGGGTAATGCTGAAGCGGCTTACCGCTTTGTCGGCATGGCGCCCAAAGCCGATATTCTGGCCGCCAATTCCATCGGCGGTGGCGTGGGCAGCAGCAACGCCGTGGTCGATGCCGTGGCCTGGATGAAAGCGAAGGCTAGCGCGCTCGGCAAGCCGCTGGTGATCAATTTGAGCCTGGGCTCGTACTTCGGCGCGCGCGATGGAACCTCCAACTACGAGCAAGCCCTCTCCAATGCCAGCGGGCCAGGCGTTGTCATTGCAGCGGCGGCCGGTAATGAAGGGACTGACAAACTGGTGGCCACCGGCCAGATATCAACCGGAGAAACCAAGTCGGTGACTTTTGCCTGGCCCACCAGTCTGAGCAGTAGCCAGAACGTCGAAATATGGTATCCCGGCGTCAACGAATACGCCGTCAGGGTAATCGGCCCCAACGGGTGCGAAATGCCGAATTTTGTCGAGGCGGGTAGCGAAAAAACGTTCACTCTTCCCTGCGGCACCATCGGCGTTTCGTCAACGCTGGCACAGGCGAATAACGACGACCGGCAGATTCTCGTTATTTTTGCCGTCGACCCGGCCAATCCGACTGCTTTTCAGGGGGAGTGGACTTACCAGCTTCGGGGCGACAAGGTGGTCACACCCGGTACCCCCTTCTCGCTGATCTGTGGTGAAGACTCGAACGGCTTATTGTTCACGTCCAATACGCCGAACGGCCCAACGCTGGGTATCCTGACCGATACATCAAGCGCAACGCGGACAATCGCCGTGGCCGCGTACAACACCAACTCGTCGTGGCTGACGACGGGCGGTGCCCCCAACCAGCCCTCCAACTACAGTTTTGGCCCGATTTTGGATCTCACCAACTTTTCAAGCCGTGGTCCGCGCCGCAATTGCTCGAATCTCGCCAAGTGCCCGGCGATCATGAAACCCGAGATCACCGCCCCCGGTGCGGCGATTATGGCGGCTCTTAGCCAGGATGCGCCGCAACCGACCAATGACTCAATCGAGGCCGATGGCAAGCATGTGGCGGCCTACGGTACGAGCATGGCCACACCACATGTGGCCGGCGCCGTGGCGCTGATGCTGCAAAAGAACCCGACGCTGACGCCGGAGCAGGTGAAACAGATCTTGTTCCAGACGGTGCAAAAGAATACCTTCACCACCGCTTTACCGACCTTCGATCCCGCATCACCCCTGATGCCGGCGATCAGCAATAACGACTGGGGTTATGGCATCCTGGATGCACAAGCCGCCTATAACGCCGTCCCCAGTGCCGACACGGCGGCGCCTTATATGGGGCTGTGGGGCAACCCCAATGAGTCTGGCTGGGGGATGAGCATTACGCAGCATGGCAACATAAATTTTGCCGCGATCTACACCTACGACCCAGTCAGTCAGCCCACCTGGTATGTCATGTCCAACTGCCCGCTTCTGAATGCCGGCAGTTGCACCGGGGATATGTACAAGGTATCGGGCGGAAGTGCGCCGGTTGTGCCGTGGAACGGTGCGGGCAAGGTGGTGAGTAATGCAGGCTCAGGAACGTTGACCTTTGACGATGCCAACCGTGGTCGATTCAGTTACACGCTGAACGGTGTTGCCGGCTCCAAGGTCATCGAAAAACAGCACTTCTCCAATGGAACGCCAAAGTTCGAAGTCGATTACACGGATCTGTGGTGGAATCCCGCCGAGTCCGGCTGGGGTGTGGCGCTGACGCAGGACCAAGGGATGATCTTCGTGGCGTGGTTTACCTATGACGGCAAGGGCGACCCTACGTGGTATGTCGCATCGGCTTGCCCACTTGCCAGCAGCGTGACAACCGGTAACGGCTGCACAGGCGACGTCTATCAGGTGAACGGAGGTTCGCCGCTGACGGATAACTGGAATGGTGACAACAAAGCCGTTGCCAAGGTAGGCTCGGTCAGTTTTTCGTTCTCTGATGCCAATAATGGCGTCATGTCTTACAGCCTGAATGGTGTGTCCACGACGCGCATTATCACTCGCCAGGGATTCTAGGAGGCCGGGAATAACTGAAACGCCATTTTTCTATTTATTACTGTCGGTATTCAAGTCCAGCTAGGGAGGCGCTGATTCATTGTCATTTCGAGTGAAACGAGAAATCTAACTTATTGAATTTGAATATTCCTCACTACCTTCGGAATGACAAAAGTGACTAAACAACCACCGGCTAAAGCCGGTGGGTTTGAATTACGGACTGAAAGTCCGGATACGCGTCGCCTTAACGACGCGTCTTAACCAGGCTCCATCGTGAATTCATCATCCAATCTCAGCTCAAAGTGATGCGCCAAATACTGCTCAATCATTTCTTCCGTCATCTGACCTACCGTGGCACAAAAATACCCTCTCGCCCAAAAAAGCCTCCCCCTGTACTTCTTTTTCAGATGCGGAAACTCTTCCAGCCGCTTACTCGACGTGCGACCCTTGATCCTTCTCATGATTTCACTCGGTGCCCTATTCGGCGGACAACTGACCAGGAGGTGCATGTGGTCTTGGCTAACGGCCCCTTTTACTATCCTGATCTCAAAGGCTTCGCTCGTCTCTCGGACCCGTTCCCGAAGCCTTTCCCCCACCTCTCCTCTGAGCACTTTGTAGCGATATTTCGTTACCCAAACAAAGTGATACTCAATTTGAAATACCGTATGACTGCCATATCTGTAGTCCATGCCACCGCCACATTCTCTCGGCACATTCTCGCAGCTAAAGCTGACCGGCTAAAGCCGGTGGTTTTAACCTTATGATGGACAATAAAGACGACACTCTCCAGCCATACCCCCTGTAGATCGTTGTTCCATGCGGCTCTCCAGCCTGCTATGTAGAACAGGCACTGGCGCGAGCC
>CAXNNH010000180.1:0-4580 GCA_964203325.1 Burkholderiales bacterium
GCAATCGCGCCCACCTCGCCACCGGAAACCGGGGCATCGAGAAAATCGACACCGCACACTTGGAGCCGGGCGGCGATGTCGCGCGCCGCTGCCGGCAGGATGGTGCTCATATCGACAGCGACCAGTCCAGCTTTTTGGGCAGCGGCGACACCATTTTCACCGAGCAGTACCTGCTCGACATCGGGGGCGTCGGCCACCATCGAAATCACCAGATCGACGACACGGGCAAGCTGCATTGGGCTGGCCGCCGTTTTCGCGCCGGCGGCCGCAAGCGGTTGCATGGACTCAGCGCGGCGCGCCCAAACGCTTACGTCAAAACCGCCCTTCAACAGATTGAGGGCCATCGGGCGCCCCATGATGCCCAATCCGATAAATCCGACTTTCATTGGCTTTCCTCCTGACAAGCTTGCCGATTGCGGCGAAGCTACCTATCACCCGTCATGTTTAAACGCACCGGCCGCAAAAGCCATCATTCCGGTCTCTGCGGCAATGATGGGGCAGGCGCTTGGCTCGGCTTGACGGCCTACTACGCTTTAAGCGCGTTGGTCAGCGATGCGACTTCGTCGGCAGAATCCTTGAGGATGCCGCTCAACGTCTCGTCGTCGATCATCAGGTCAATATCGACAGGCATCCCTTTGCGGCCCATGCCCGCTAACTCGCTTAACGGCGACTCTACCGGAGACAACTGATCGGCGAGCAGAAGCGTATCGCCAAGCGATTCAGGAGGCATGGAGAGATAACCGGCCCACAGCGTTTCCAGGGCGGCAAGGATGTTTTCGGGGACTCCCAGGACACGTAGCACGGCGCGACCGACCTCGGCTTCGCCAACGCCGTACCAGGGTTCGAGATTCTCTTCCAGCAAGCCGGGAAACGATACCGCTCGGGAGATCAGGTAAAAGCCCCCGACTTCATGCACGATACCGGCAAAAAAAGCCGCGTCGGGGTTCTGGTGCGTGACGCGCTGGGCAATGACGCGCGCTAATGCGGCGACATGCGCCGTGTGCTCCCACAGACGAGCCGCCAAGGCGCGATGCGCCGGATTCTTCGACATGCCTTCCATCTGGCGCACCACGACCGCCGTGGTCAGCACGCGCAAGGTGCTGAAGCCCAGTCGAGAAACCGCGTTGCGCACATCGGTAATGGCTCGGCCCGATGGGTTATAGGCCGACGAGTTGGCGATACCGACCACGCGCGCCGAGAGAATGGGTTCGGCTGAGACCAGTTTGCTCAATTGATCGATTGAACAGTCCGGGTCATCGAGTGCGCGCTGAACGCGCAAAGCCAGCTCGGCATGGGTCGAAAAAACCATGTCGCCACGCGCTGCATCGTCCGCCACTGCCTTTAATGCTACCTGAACGTCCATTTCACCTCCGGGTATTTCCGATTGAAACGAAGACTAAAAACCATTTGCCGTACAACACGGAGACCTTGGCCGGTGAAATGCCAGGAGCGCCAGCTCATGCCGGCATCAGCTTATTCACCACATCTTTCAAGGCTTGAAAGGAGATCGGCTTGATCAGTACGCTATTAAAGCCATTGGCCAAAAAACGATCAATATCAACCTGCATCGCGTGTGCCGTGTAGGCGACAACCGGCGTGTTGGCAAAAGCTGGATTGGCACGTAGCGCCACACAAACTTCTTCACCGCAAAGGTCGGGCATGCTGATATCGAGCAGCACCAAATCGGGGCGATTTGTCGCCAGCCAGTCCAGTGCAGCAGTGCCCCCCCCTACTTCAACAGACTGCCAGCCGAGTTTGTTAAACATGGCAACAGCCAATTTTCGATTGACCAGTACATCGTCGACGACTAAAACCTGTTGAGCCATTGTTGATTAAATCTCCCAAGCTGCGACGGGCAGTAACAGATAAAAAGTGGATCCCTCACCGGGGGTTGAAGTCACGCCGATCTCACCGCCCATATGTTCTACCAGGTTTTTCGCCAAGGCCAGCCCGAGGCCCGTGCCTTGATGGTTGCGCGTCAGGAAGTTTTCACTTTGCCGGAACTTCTCGAAAATAACCGCCAGATCCTCGGGCTTGATGCCGATGCCGCTGTCTTTGACTTCGATCCGCACACGATTGCCCTCAGCACGCGCATGTAGCGCAACCCGCCCCTGGTCGGTAAATTTGACGGCATTATTGGTGATATTGAGCAGTACTTGCCGCAGGCGAACTTCGTCGGAGTAAACCACAGGCGGAATATCGTCTTCGGCCAAATCGAGGGCCAAACCTTTCTGCATGGCATGACCGCGCTGGACAGCGACCACGCTTTGCAAAAGATCCGGCAGTTTGATCGGGACAAAGTTGAACTCCATGCGCCCGGCCTCGATTTTGGCCAGATCGAGCACGTCGGTGACGAGGGCTAGCAAATGCTCACCGCTACTGCGGATAGTTTGCGCGTACTCGCGCTGCGCCGGATCCTCCAGATCTGACTCCAGCAACTCGGCAAAACCGAGAATGCCATTCAACGGTGTGCGCAGTTCGTGCGACATATTGGCCAGAAACTCGCTCTTCATGCGGTTAGCTTCTTCCGCTGCCACGCGCGCCTCGTCGAGCCGACCGAAAGACTGCTGCACCTCGTCGGCCATACCGTTGAACGAGCGCGCCAGATCGGCCATTTCGTCCGCGCCGCGTACCTCTAGCCGGTGACCCAGCTCGCCCTCTTGAAAACGACGAATGCCACCGCTAATTGCTGTTATACGGGCGGTTAACACATTGGCCATCCAGATGGCGATGCCAATGACCAATATCACCATCAAGACAGTCGATACGGTCAGACCCAGTGCAGTGTTACGCAAGTTGTCGCCGATATTTTCGATCAGCCCTTCGCGTTCCTGCTTGAGCTTTTCATCGGCGCTAGCGATCAGCTCGTTGATACGCTTGCCGGATTCGGTGGCCGCCTTGTGGAATTCGTCAACATTGGCGCCGATGGTCACGTAGCCAAAGCCACGCTTGCTGGCGGCGTACTGGCCGGAATAATAAGGGATCGTTGCCGCAGTCGTCAGCTTCCACAGACCGGAAAAGAAAATAACGAAAGAACCCGATCCGCCGTACTCGGTCAGCGAGTGCCAGCCGTGACACTGTGGCGAAAAATTGAGGTAGCGACAATCGAGGCCAACATTGCCCGATTTACCGGATTCGGGGGCCGGTTTGCGCTTGAGCGACTGATCGTTGAACGCGGTCAGTGTCGGCTCGAATTCGTGCCAGGGCTTCTCGCTCGCCTTCCATGCCGACCACAGATCGCCGTCCATCCACGGTGGCACGGGCTGCCCGGTTTCCGGATCGTAGCCGGTAACGAAATAATCGCGCGCGTGTGAAATCGAACGACTCTTGTGATCCCAGATAAAGGCGTAGTTACCCGAAGCCGGATCGGGTATCGGCGCAAAACGCGCTTCGGTCGGCCGAATACTGTTGCTGAAGGCCATTATGTGCGCATGATCGAGGGCCAGCGTGACATAGCCCACAATCTGTCCGCCCTTGGTCACTGGCATCGCCCAACGCACAATCCCCTTGAAGCGTTTGCCCAGCGGGTTTTCCAAGCCGGCATAGCCGGACTCCTCTGGCTTGAAGGGTTTTTTCAGTTCCTCGGCTCGGGCAGGCGTATACGGCCCGATCCAGTGCGGTCGCACATAGGCTCCGATGACTTCGGAAACATATAGCTCGCCGGGTTTCAGTTTCTTTAACTCGGGCCAGTAAGTTTCCGCCTTGACGTAGGTGTTTTCGCGCTGCCCAATATTACGCAGCACGGTGGGAGCCGATGGCGAAGTTTCGCTCGGCACCACTTTGACTTTCTCCATCCCATTGGTGTCGACAAAACTCATCTCGACAAACAACGGGCGAAGCTTTTTGTGGCCGTAGTCTTCCGGCAGGCGAACGTGAAAATCCTTGGCATTGTCCGCCAGAGGGGGAGTCACCGGATTCGGCGCGGCCTCCTGTGGCTCACCGCTCGGCACCCAGCTTTTACCATCCGCAGCGGGGGTATAACCGCCATGCTCGTAAAGCTCACGCATGCGGAAACTTAAAAAGCGGCGATAGCTTGCCTCCGAAGGATCGAGCGTGGCGGCCTGCAGTAAATCCTTGTCTCGGTCGTAGAGAAAGTCAGCCAGGCGCTTGGCCACATCGGTTGTTTGTGCCTCAATAGCCTCGCGTGAACGTTCGTCCAGTGCCCGCACCGCATCTTCGTTAGCCGTTTTGCCGGTCTGTTGCTGCGTGATGCGCATCGCATCGGCCATCTGCACGGCGCGATAGGAAACACTGTCGCCCAAGCTTTGCGCCGCATGCCACGCATACCACGCCAGCATGACCAGAGGCACCACCTTGATCGCCACAAAAATCGCAATCAGCTTGTTGCGGATACCCATTTGGTCAATGACTTGCGAAACTGGCATCTTGCCCCCCTTTTTCAGAACGCCATTGCAACACATTCAGGCGTCAGGGGGAAGTCGTTACAGCGGCTAACAGAACAAAAAAGCGCGCCGAAGCGCGCTTTGAGCGTGGCAACTATCGAAGCACTATTTGCTGCAAGAAGCTCCGTCGCTCGTCTTCATCCCCAACTTGACCATAATGGCTTCGGCCGGACAAAA
>CAXNNH010000181.1:0-4572 GCA_964203325.1 Burkholderiales bacterium
GCGATTGTGGCTATGGGTTCCTGCGCGGCTTACGGAGGCATACCGAAGGCTAATCCAAATCCTACCGGCGCGGTGTCGGTATCCGACATCATCAAGGACAAGCCCATCGTCAATATTCCCGGTTGTCCGCCCATACCGGTGGTAATGACAGGCGTTCTGGCACACTTCCTGACCTTTGGCACGCTGCCTGAACTCGACAAGCTGGGACGCCCGAAAGCCTTTTACGGTGAAACCATTCATGATCGCTGCTACCGCCGGGCATTTTACGATCAGGGAAAGTTTGCCAAGACTTTTGACGACGAAGGCGCACGTAATGGCTGGTGTCTGTTCGAGCTTGGCTGCAAGGGGCCGGTAACCTATAACGCCTGCGCCACGACGAAATGGAATGGCGGCACTTCATGGCCTGTTGAGTCTGGCCATGGTTGCTTGGGCTGCTCTGAACCCGACTTCTGGGATGCCGGTGGTTTCTACAAAGCACTTTCAATGCCAGCTAACCCGCTCAAGATGGCCGGTAGCGCTGCTGTCGTCGGAGCGGCCGTCGGTGTGGCCGCCAGCTTTGCCAACCGGGCGAAAAAGGGAGCGGCCAAGGCTGCACACGAAACTACCACCCTGCCTGACCTGGAGAAATAATCATGAGTGAAATGCAATTTCTAACCTGGGTTCGCGGGCCGGGCCTTGATTTGGCGATCGGCATCTTCCTGCTTGGCGTGTTCTGGCGGTTGTTCGAGATTTACAGTCTCGGGCGGAAAAAAGATTTGTCCGAATCCAGGCAGGTGGCGGGTGCGTCGGGGATGAATACGGTTTTCCGTCGTTCGCTGCCGGTTCCGGGTATGTTGAAAACGTCACCTATTACCTATGTCGGTGGTTATATCTTTCATATCGGTCTAGCGGTCATCGTTTTCCTGTTTGCGCCGCATATCAAGTTTATCCAGAGCTTACTCGGCCTTTCTTGGCCGGGTCTGCCGTCGCAACTAGTCGACCTGATGACGGTGGTAACTCTCGCCGCCATGCTGGTAGTGCTGGCTGACCGTATTAACAAACCGGTGAAACGCTACCTTAGTCGATTCGAAGATTGGTTCACCTGGGCGCTAACGTTTATGCCCTTGCTCTCCGGCTGGATGGCCGTGCATCACCTGCTGCTGCCTTACACGACCATGCTGGCGTTGCACATTCTGACAGTAGAGCTGTTGCTGATATTCCTTCCCTTTACCAAGCTGTTCCACGCGTTTACGGTGTTTGGTTCGCGCTGGTACAACGGCACGGTTAACGGTCATAAAGGAGTTGCCGTATGAGTGCCTCACTTGAAAAAGGGGTTCGCGTCCTCAAGGAAATGATCGACGCCCCAATGGCCAGTTATTTCAGTAGTTGCGTGCACTGCGGTCTGTGTGCCGAAGCCTGCCTTTTCTACACGGAAACTGGCGACCCCAAATACACACCGATCCACAAGCTTGAACCCCTGCGCCGGATTTACGAGCAGGAATATACCGTCCTCGGTCGCTTGAAGAAATTGATCGGTCTGTCCAAAGCGGTGACCGATGCCGAACTCGATGAATGGCGGGAGCTGGTTTACAACAGTTGCACGCTGTGCGGCCGTTGTTCAGTGGTTTGTCCGGTTGGCAACGATATTGTTTACATGGTGCGCAAATTCCGCGAAGGCATGTCGGCTTCGGGCAACGCGCCAATTGGATTGAAGGGAGCCACCAACCGTACCGTGACCATCGGTAGCCCGATGGGCATCAAACTGCCGGCCGTCAAGGCACAGATGAAGCACGTCGAAGCCGATTACGGACTGCCGATTCCGCTGGATGTGGAAGGTGCTGAGTATTTGGTGATGCTCTCGTCGATGGAGATCATCAATTTTCCCGAGTACCTTGGCGCAATCGCCAAGATCATGCATCAGGCGGGCAAGACGTGGACGCTGTGCTCGACCTCCTTCGAGGCGACCAACGCCGGCATGCAGATCGGCAACTCCGATTTGGCGCGAGTCATCGTTTCGCGCATCGTTGAAGGAGCCGAAAAGCTCAAGGTCAAAACGGTAATCAGCCCGGAATGCGGACACGCCTATACGGCGCTACGCTGGGAAGGCCCAAACTTGGTGGGGCGTTCCTTCTCCTTCAAGGTCAGGCATATTATTGAAGTGCTTGGCGAATTCCAGGAGCAAGGCTTACTCAAAACCGAAGGTTTCGAGACTGATCGGCTTACCTTCCACGATCCGTGCCAGTTGGCGCGGCGAGGGGGCGTAATCCAGCAGCAGCGCAACCTGATGAATATGGTCGCCAAAAACTTCGTCGAGATGCCTGACGCCGGTTTCATGAACTGGTGTTGTGGCGGTGGTGGTGGCGCTTCGGCCATTGAGGAAGGCGAGGAGCTACGTCTCGAAGCCTTCAAAAAGAAAAAGGCGCAGCTTGAAACGGTCAAGCCAGATCGATTGGTGACCGCTTGCGCCAATTGTCGCATCGTCATGGAAGAGGGGCTGGAGCATTATCGGATGGATATTCCGATTGTTGGGCTGACTGAAATGCTCGCCGAGCACATTCCAGACCCGACATCGGCCGCTGTTCCCGCCAAGTCTAAAGGAGATTGATGCCATGACAATCACAAATGACCAGGAGTTCAAGGCTAGGCTGGGTGAGCTTTCTGCCGTGCAGCAGCGCCAGGTTGCGGCGCGGTTTTTGCATCGTGTTTTCTCGCTGTCCAACGATGTACGGGTCAAAGCCGCACTCGATATGGCCATGCGCCCCGATATTTCCGATGCCGAACTGAGCGTGGTTTCGCAGGCAGCTAATACCGCCAGGGTGGAAAGTTACACACAGTGCGGCAAGGAAACGGACTGGGCTACGCAGGCCGGGCATTTTGTGGCCAAAGCGGCGGCCAGTTGCGTCAGGCCAACGACCGAGGGACAGAATCTGGCGTGGGATACCGCCATGCAGGTTCGCGTGGCGCGCACCTGCGGGGTCGCCTCCGGCGATGTCACCGATTACCGCGAAGCCGAGGCGCAGTATGCCATCCTCGAAGACTTCTTGAGCAAGTAAGGAATTTGGCTATGAGCACTTCACAAGGCACGTCACAACGTATCGTTGTTGATCCGATTACCCGTATCGAAGGCCATTTGCGCATTGAGGCGGAAACGGATGCCGGCGGTAAAATTATCCAGGCTTACTCAGCCGGTACCATGGTGCGCGGCATCGAAATTATCCTGCGCGGGCGTGACCCGCGCGATGCTTGGGCTTTTGCACAACGCATATGCGGTGTGTGTACCCTGGTGCACGGTATGGCCTCGATCCGCTCGGTCGAGGATGCGCTGCACCGCGCGATTCCCACCTACAGCATTCCGCGCAATGCCGAGTTGATTCGCAATCTGATGATTGCCGCGCAGTTTGTGCACGACCATGTGATGCACTTTTATCACTTGCATGCCTTCGATTGGGTCGACGTGGTTTCCGCGTTAAAGGCGGATCCCAAGGCGACTTCAGCGCTGGCGCAAAGCATTTCCAGTTATCCCAAATCATCGCCGGGCTATTTTGCCGATGTGCAAAAGAAGGTCAAGACCTTTGTCGAACAAGGCCAACTTGGTATCTTCGGTAACGCTTATTGGGGGCATCCGGCCTACAAATTACCACCCGAAGCCAATCTGATGGCCGTTGCGCACTACTTGGAGGCTCTGGCGTGGCAGCGCGACGTGGTCAAGTTGCATACCATCTTCGGCGGCAAGAATCCGCACCCCAATTTTGTCGTCGGCGGTGTCCCCTCGGCGATTTCCGTGCACGCCACCGGCGCACAAGGACAGAACCGGGGCGCTCAGGACGCCACGGCGGTCAACATGGTCGGTTTGCAGACGGTGCAGAACATCATCAAGCAGATGCGCGACTTCGTCGATCAGGTCTATGTGCCCGACACCCTGGCCATTGCCGGTTTCTACAAGGACTGGGGCGGGCAGGGAGAAGGGCTGGGCAATTTCATGACCTTCGGCGATTTGCCGAGCAAGGGTTTCTGGGACACCGACTCTTACCTCATTCCGCGCGGCGTCATCCTTAATCGTGATTTGTCCACCATCCATCCGATTGACTTCGATGCCGACACCGAGATTCAGGAATTCATCGGCCACTCCTGGTACAAATACAGCCAGGGCGATGCGCAGGGTTTACACCCCTTCAAGGGGGAAACCGAACTTAACTACACCGGCCCGAAACCGCCCTATGAGCATCTCGATGTCGAGCAGAAATACTCCTGGATGAAGTCGCCGCGCTGGAAAGGCAAGTCGATGGAGGTTGGTCCCCTGGCTCGCGTCCTGATGATGTACGCCAAAGGCCATGCGCAGACCAAAGAGCTGGTGGACACCACACTGAAAACTTTGGATGTGCCCGTTACTGCTCTTTTCTCCACGCTCGGTCGCACCGCTGCCCGCACGCTGGAATCGAAGATCCTGGCCGACTCCATGCAGGGAATGTTCGACAGTCTGATGGCCAATATCAAGGTCGGCGACGTTCGTACTTTCAACGATCAATACTGGGATCCGTCGTCATGGCCAAAGTCCATGCACGGCGTCGGTTTGATGGAGGCGCCACGGGGCGG
>CAXNNH010000182.1:0-4523 GCA_964203325.1 Burkholderiales bacterium
CCAGCCATGCTCAAGAAACGAATCTCCGGGCGACTCGGTCATCTCGATAACGGGACCGCCGCTTCGTTACTGCAGCAGATCGATACCCGCCGCTTGCAACACCTGGTTGCCGCACACCTGAGCCAGCAGAACAACCGGCCAAATCTAGCTGTTTCCGCGCTAGCTTCCGTACTGAATTGTGCAGAAGAATGGATCTGCGTCGCCGATCAGGAAAACGGATTCGGATGGCGCAAGATTATTTAGCCATTTCATTTGCCTTTACGAAGTCGACGAAAGATATACTTTTCCGTCACTCACGACACAAACACCTCCTGTGCATGCAGTGCCAGTCATTTATTTTTATTCCATACACTTTCGGTGTTGAGATCTTGTAGATCGCCTATTGACGGAGCTTCCAGGGCAGGTTTGCTTAAACACCATAGAAATTCTCAGCCTTCAGACCAGAAGGATGTCAACTGTCTGCTAAACTGCGTACAGCAAAAATTTTGTTGCTGACTTGTCACACAAGGAAGCATCAACAGCAATAGTAAACGGTGGCAACGTATTCTTCTTCGCATAACCATTCTCCTCAAAGCTTCCCCTCTATGCCTCTCAAACCAGCTCAATCGCCGTGCCTAATTTTTGGCATCAAGAACTGCGACACTATGAAAAAAGCCTTCGCTTGGCTGGAGGGTCACGGTATCGCTTACACGTTTACCGACTACAAGAAAACCGGCATCGCTGCCAGCCATTTGCCCGACTGGAACCGGCGTGTCGGCTGGAAATTACTGCTCAACACACGCGGCCTGATGTGGAGAAAATTGAGCGAGGAACAGCGCGCCGATATTGACGAAAGCAGGGCGCTGGCCTTGATGGCCGAATACCCTAGCCTGATCAAACGCCCGGTTGCCGATTGTGGCGACCGCCTGCTTGTTGGCTTTGAGCCGGAACGTTACCGCGCTGAGTTTACGCAGGGCTGTGTGCCGGAGGGCAACGCATGAGCGACACCTTACAGCGCTTTCTGCTCGACGATTTGGACATCCGTGGCGTAAGCGTTCGCCTTGGTTCGGTCTGGAAAAAAATGCTGGCGGGTCGCCATTATCCGGCCCCCGTCGTGCAATTGCTCGGCGAAATGAGCGCAACCACCCTGATTATCGGCTGCAACCTGAAGCAGGAAGGGCGGCTGACCGCTCAATTGCGCGGAAACGGCCCGGTTTCACTACTGGTGATCGACTGTAACGAAAACCTGCGCATACGCGGTATGGCCCAATGCGCGCCAAGCATCAGCGCCGCGTCGGCTCCCGAGTTGCTTGGTCACGGTCAGTTATTGTTGTCGCTCGACATGCCCTCCATGCGCGAACCCTATCAGAGCATTGTTCCACTGGATGGCGACAGTATTGCCGAGATTTTTGAACATTACCTGAAGCAATCCGAACAGTTGCCCTCGCGTCTATTTCTCGCCGCTTCCGAAGAAGGTGCGGCCGGTCTCTTTCTGCAGAAACTACCGGCAGCCGATCAACGCGACGCTGACGGCTGGACACGCATCGAGGCGCTGGCGGCCACGGTAACAGCAGAGGACTTACTCGGACTATCGGCTGAAGAACTACTGACCCGCCTGTTTCACGAGGAAACGGTACGCGTTTTCCCCGTGCAGGAAGTCATGCACAACTGCCCGGAAAACCAGGCCGGCGAACGGGAAAAGATAAGTGACATGCTGCGTTCGCTTGGCCGAGCAGAAGTCGTTTCGTTGCTCGAAAAACACGGCGAGGTTGTCATTAAGGATGATATTTGCAACCGAGAATACCGCTTCGATGAGCAGGCCGTTGAACAACTGTTCCGCGAAACACCTACGCACCACTAACCGAGCCTAAGCCACGATGAGCATGAAACGAACCGACCTCGAAAAAAACAAATTTCTCAAGGTGAACGGCAAAATTCACCAAGCCCCGACCCCCGACCGTTTTGCCGATCAATCGGTCGCCCTTCCCGACCGCCGTGAGCAACGCAAGCTCGACCAGGCGGCAGGATTGATCCCTTTTGCCGTAAAACTAAACGGCGAGCTGGTCAAGGAAATTCAGGCGCTGGCGCTAACGCGCCAGATGGGACTCAGCGAAACTGTTACCGAGTTGCTGCGGCAGGGACTGGCGAAAGCGCAAAAGCAGTAATGGTAGATAATTACATCCAATAACAGCTTATTCTTTGCAGCATGCCCGGAGAGCCGCATGGATAAACGATCTTCAGGGGGATAGGCTGAAGAGTGGCGTCAACAGGCCCTCTCCGGGCAGCCCCTCTGTAGAACGCCTATTGGCGCGGCTTCCAGCGCTGTTCTCATTGTCGGTCCTGCCAGCAGATACCACTCAGAACGATGCTTGTAAGTTTGGCGATCCCGTCAAAAACTTAGGCTTTCTTACAGCACCTTCCCCGGATTCATCAAACCCTGCGGGTCAAGCGCCTTTTTTATGGCCTGCATCATTTCTATTTCGACCGGTTTCTTATAGCGTCGGAGTTCTTCGCGCTTGAGCTGGCCGATGCCGTGTTCGGCGCTGATGCTGCCGCCTAGTTCGTGCACCAGGTCGTACACGATGCGGCTAACTGCCGGTTGTGCGCCGATGAAAGCCTCGTTGGCCGCTGACTCGGCTTTGGACTGGTTGTAGTGTAGATTGCCGTCGCCGATATGGCCAAAGGTGACGATACGTATCGTCGGGAAAGCTTCAGTCAATGCACGGTCGGTACGCTCAATAAATTCGGAGATACGCGAAATGGGCAGCGAAATATCGTGCTTGATGCTCAAACCCTCGATTTTCTGTGCTTCGCCGATGTTTTCACGCAAAGCCCACAGACGTTTGGCCTGTTCGCTACTCTGCGCCAGTGCGGCATCGCCGATGTTACCGCGTTCGAGGGCGTCACCAAGAAACGATTCCAGCGATTCGTGTAACACTGTTTCGGGAGCGCCTCCCGATAGTTCGACCAGCAAATACCACGGGCTGCACGACAAAGGTGGCTGTGCGCCGGGAATGTGTTTGAGGACGATGCCCAGCGCAATGTCGGAAACCAATTCACAGGCGGTCAACGACGGCCCAAAGGCGGCTTGCAAATCGCTGAGTAACATCACAGCGCGTTTTGGTGAATCGACGGCCAGCCAAGCGGTGGCACTCGCCGGCGGCAAGGGAAAAAGTTTCAGTACAGCAGCGCTGATGATGCCAAGCGTGCCTTCTGCGCCGATGAACAGGTGCTTCAGATCGTAGCCGGTATTATCCTTGCGCAAACCGCGCAGGCCATCCCAGATATCACCGCTGGGCAGCACGACTTCCAGACCGAGGGTTAATTCACGGGTGTTGCCGTAACGCAGCACCTGCACGCCGCCGGCGTTGGTCGACAAATTGCCGCCGATCTGGCAACTGCCTTCGGAGGCGAGCGAAAGCGGAAATAGACGCCCGACCTGTGCGGCCGCTTCCTGTAGGGTCGCTAGCACACAGCCAGCCTCGACGGTCATCGTATTATTCGCCGGATCGATACTACGAATCCGGTTTAATCGTCCAAGGCTGACCACCACTGCCTCACCGCTCGTATCCGGCGTTGCCGCACCGCAATGCCCGGTATTGCCGCCCTGTGGCACGATGGCTACGCCAGCCTGAACGCAGATACGTACCACCTCGGCCAGTTCAACCGTATTGCCCGGACGCACAACGCAGCGTGCAGCCCCGTGATATCGGCCCCGCCAGTCATTGAGGTAAGGGATCATCGCCTCGGCGCTCAGCAACACGTTCTCGGCACCGACCTGATCGCTCAGTTGTTGGGTTAATCCTTGGATTGCCTCTTGGCTTAGTTGCTGGCTCAGATTCGGAGATGGCGTCATATGCGGAGCCAAGCCCAGGATTTAACATCCCGCACAGGGCTTATTCCCTTATTAAAAACATTCATGATAAGACACTGTGCCGCTCCTGACATTCGGCTTCCGTCTCTATTGCTATAACCTTGTTTTTAGCGCTGAAGCGGTCTCTCATGATAGGGCCGAATGAGTCGCTCCGCTATTTTTTCGCTCACTTCACGGTTGATTGCGCTCTGCTGCCGACCGAAGGCGTCTTCAATCGTGTCTCCAATTGTTCATGCAGAGTGCGTGCTGCAGGTTTGAGCGGTGTGCGGCTGGCGGTCCAGCCGGATTGCCAGGGTGGGGTCAGCGCGCGAAAACGCGTCGCCAGCCAAGTGAAGCGGCGATAGAGCGCCGGGCGGGTGTACAGCGCAGCCCAGCCGGCCCAGACAAAATCCATTAGGGCGCTTCTGGCCGCGCCTTGTCCAACCAACGGTGCGTGGCCGGGGCGGGCTTCGTGTTGCGCTTCGCCGCGCAGGCGGATGAGCAGCTCGGGGATAGGGATTTTCACCGGGCAGACTTCGCCACAGGCGCCGCATAGGGTGGACGCCGAGGGCAGGGCATGCGTGGCGGCGAGGCCCATCATATGCGGCGAGATGATTTCGCCAATCGGGCCGGGGTAGGTGGTGCCGTAGGCGTGGCCGCCGATGCGCGTATACACCGGGCAGTGGTTCAT
>CAXNNH010000183.1:0-4508 GCA_964203325.1 Burkholderiales bacterium
CGCCATAAACGGCGATCCATCGAACAGCAGCAGTGTCGCCTGCGCTGCCAGGCCGGAAACCAGCCAGTTCCACATCATCCAGCCACAGGTGGTAAAAAAGAAAATCCGGTCGCCCGGCTTAACGTCGCCATGCAGTTGATGTTCCTTCAGATGCTGCAACAGCGCACCACCGTGGCTATGCACGATGCACTTCGGTACGCCGGTCGTTCCCGACGAAAACATGATGAATAAGGGATGATCGAACGGCACAAGCGCGAATTCCAGTTTTTCTAGGGCACACGGCGCAAAAGGCGCGACAAAGTCGGCGTAGCGCACCGCATTTTTGAGCGCGGTTACGTTGTGGGCGTCGGGGGCATCGTTGAGGTAGGAAACCAGCACATTGCATTGCACCGAAGGCATTTGTGCGGCAACTTCCGCGTTCTTCGCCATACAATCGACGGCTTTGCCGTTGTACCAATAACCATCGACGCAGATCAACACCTTAGGCTCAATCTGGCCAAAACGGTCAAGCACGCCCTGTACGCCGAAATCAGGCGAAGCCGACGACCAGATAGCCCCGAGCGAGGCGGTGGCCAGCAGGGCGATAATCGCTTCCGGCATGTTCGGCAGGTAGCCTGCGACGCGGTCGCCCTTGACGACGCCTGCCGCCTGCAGCGCCTGGGCGAAACGGGAAACCTCGGCGACTAATTGACGGGGGGAGAGACGGCGCTTGACCTTGTCCTCGCCCCAAAACACCAGTGCCTCCTGGTTAGTGCTCGTCCAGGTCGAGTGCAACAGATTCTGCGCGTAGTTTAGTCTGGCTTGCGGGAACCAGCGCGCACCGGGCATCCGGTCGCCGTTTTCGAGCACATGTTCATGTTCGTCGGCCTCTGTGCCACGTTCGCCCAAAACACAGCACTCATCCCACACCGAAATCCAGAATGACTCGGGTTGTGCCACCGACCAGCGCCACAAACTGGCGTAATCGCTACAGCCGGCCTTCCAGCGTGTATTGACCGCCTCTATGAAAGCGGTCACCTTGGCATTAGCCACACGTTCGGCACTCGGTATCCACAGGGCCGCTTGATTCAGTATTGGGTTCACGGGTCTCCTCCCTGTATTTTTATACCGACAACTGCAATTGCGCGCGCAACCCGTCTGGAATGGGTACTGATTTCCCGGTGGGCACGTCCATCCAGACGATTTTCGCGTCGCCGGTCGCGTACAGCGTCTCTTCGCCTTGCAGGCGAATTTCGTAATGCGTTGGAATGCTGCTGCGACCGGGATGCCCGCAATACATCCTGATGTCGACCACTCCGGGGTAGTTGAGCGGTATCAGAAAGGTACAACTGGCGTTGATAATCACTGGAGCCGTTCCCTCCGGCCTGACTTTAAAACCGAGCTGCTCCAGGTATTCGACGCGAATCTGCTCCATGTAGCGAAAATAGATCGTATTGTTGACATGACCGTAGGCATCCATATCGCCCCAACGAATCGGGATCAAGCTGCTGTGTACAAGTTTGCGTTGCGTATCCATTGTCCATCCTGTGGGTTGGGGGGTATTGTTAACGGAGCCAATATGTTTATCCATACGATAACGTATAGTCAAATCCATAACAATAAATCAAGCCATCAATCACTTTGGGGGAGAGCAAAATCATGCAGCGCGAAACAATGCAATACGATGTGCTGATCGTCGGCGGTGGCCCGGCCGGGCTGTCGGCCGCAATTCGACTCAAACAGCGTGCCGCCGAGCAATCGGCCGAAATCTCTGTTTGCCTGATCGAGAAAGCTTCCGAGATCGGAGGCCATATTCTGTCCGGCGCAGTGCTGGACCCGAAAGCCTTGACTGAGCTATTTCCTGACTGGCAAGAGCGAGGCGCACCGCTCAATGCAGCGGTTAGCGAAGACCGATTTTTGCTCCTTAACGCAGCGGGGGGGCACCAGATACCGCAATGGATGTTGCCCGATTGTTTCCAGAATGAAGGCAACTACGTCATTAGCCTGGGCCATCTTTGCCGCTGGCTAGGCCAGCAGGCCGAAGCGCTCGGTGTTGAAATTTACCCCGGCTTTGCCGGTGCAGAAGTGCTTTACAACGAGGACAATGCGGTCAAAGGCGTTGCCACTGGCGACATGGGGCGGCTCAAGGACGGCAGCGAAGGGCCTGCCTATCAGCCGGGGATGGAACTGCATGCCCGCTACACGCTGTTTGCCGAAGGATGTCGCGGACATCTGGGCAAGCAGATCGAGCAAAAGTACGACTTGCGTGCCGGGGCCGACCCGCAGGTGTACGGCATCGGCATCAAGGAGCTGTGGGAAATCAAGCCGCAAATACATCAGCCCGGCCTGGTGATTCATACCGGCGGCTGGCCGCTCGATACGCATACCTACGGCGGTGGTTTTCTCTACCATATGGCGGACAACCTGGTTTCAGTGGGTTTTGTCACCGGTCTTGGCTACAGCAATCCGCACCTTTCGCCCTACGAAGAATTCCAGCGACTGAAAACCAACCCACGAATACGCGAATTCCTCGAAGGAGGAAGACGCATCGCCTATGGCGCGCGCGCCCTTTCAGCCGGCGGTTTGCAATCGCTACCCAAAGTTGTTTTTCCTGGCGGTGCCCTGATCGGCGACGATGCCGGCTTTCTCAACGCGGCGCGCATCAAAGGTTCGCACTGTGCGATCAAAATCGGCGCTTTGGCGGCAGAAGCCTGCGTAGACGCAGTGCTTGCCGGCCGCAGTGGCGATGAGTTGCTCGCCTATCCGCAGGCATTCCGTCAAAGCTGGCTCTACGAAGAACTCTATAAAGCGCGCAATTTCAAGCCGTGGATGGCCAATGGATTGCACTTCGGCGGGCTGATGTTTGGCATCGATCAGATGGTTTTCCAAGGCCGGGCACCGTGGACATTGCACCATTTGGCAGCAGACCACACAAAACTAAAGAAAGCCGCCGAATGCCCGCCTATCGCCTACCCAAAGCCCGACGGCGTGCTTACTTTCGACCGCCTTTCCTCGGTTTTCATCTCCAACACCCTGCACGAGGAAAACCAACCGTGTCACTTGCACCTCAAGGATGACTCCGTTCCCCTTCAGATCAACCTCGCGCTCTACGACGCCCCGGAACAACGCTACTGCCCGGCCGGTGTCTATGAAATAGTGCACGATGAACGTAGTGAAAACGCCGCTGACAACCCCGGCAACCCTTTACGCCTGCAAATCAATGCGCAGAACTGTGTGCACTGCAAGACCTGCGACATCAAGGATCCGACACAAAACATCACTTGGACGGTGCCGCAAGGCGGTGAAGGACCCAATTACGCCAATATGTAGCGGTAACAAAAACCGTAGCCTCTCTTTGGTGAGGCTCCCTCGTTATTTTGTCTGCCAAAGGGTGGGTTTCATGCTAGCAGTTTTTCCTGACTTTGCGTTCTGTTCCAACTATCGAGGAACTGGAGAGGTGAGCAGTATCCCAGAGGGGAATGCTGTCGCTTCCGCAGCAGGGTAAGAACAACGCCTTGTCGCTCTTGGGTGTGCACCAGATTCCCAGCGACAACCCGATTCGTAACCTGCTCGATCCGGTGCCGCTTGAAACGCTGTTTCCGCTCATGACCACGATCAGCGACAGACTGTATCGTGATGGCTATCTCGACCATTTCCGTTCGATCAACGACACCTTTCTGATCGCCCTCGACGGCACGGACTTCTTTTCTTCGGAAACGATTTCCTGTCCTTGCTGCACGCAGCCCCTCCTGAAAAATGGCAAGACCCTGAATCGCCCTATCGCGGTCACGCCTGTGCGGGTCTCGCTCGGGCAGAAAAACGGGGTGGCGCTGGCCCCCCAATTTGTTTAGCCGCAGGACAGTCATGACAAACAGGACTGCGAGTTGGCCGCATCCGGTCGCTGGCTTGATCAGTGGGGTGCTCACTATGCCGCATGCGGCATCACCTATCTGGGTGACGATCTGTACTGCCCCCCGTCGCATTGTGTGCGGGTGCTTGGACAAGACGCCCACTTTCTGTTTACGTGCAAGCCAGAGTCGCACGCCACCCTGTATGAATGGGTCGCTGACTTCGCGCGGAAGGGTGGCGTGACCACCGTTCTGCGGCCTCGTCGCGTCGGCAAGAAGTGGGTCACCGATACCTATCGCACCGTCAATCAGGTGCCCTTGCGCAATAGCGACGATGCCTTGAGAGTCAATGGGTGCGAGCTCATCAGCGCCGATGCCTATGGCGATGTGCTGTTCCGCAATGCCTGGGCGACGTCACATCCGATCACGGCCGACAATGTCGTGGCCCTGGCCGGGCACGGGGTGAAAGATAGAAAACGAGAGCAACAATACGCTCAAAACCAAGGGGTATCACTTCGAGCACAACTTCGGCCATGGTAAGCAAAATCTGTCGAATCTGTTCGCCCCCCTGATCCTGCTGGCTTTCCCGGTTCATACTACGCTCGACTTGATCGATACCTCATACGGCGCTGTTCGTCACTCGCTGCCGTCCCGGCGCACATTCTTCGAGCATCTGCGTGC
>CAXNNH010000184.1:0-4503 GCA_964203325.1 Burkholderiales bacterium
GTGCAATTGGGAAAGGGCGGGATGCTGCGCCAGCATCTCGGCCGTATCGGCATAAACCAGCGCATCGATCTCGATAGACGGCGCGTGCGCCTTGAGAACCGAGAAAACCGGTGAACTGAGTAGCACGTCGCCGTGATGCCGTAGCTTGATGACGAGTGCGCGCCGCACGGCGGCGAGAGGAACAAGATCCTTAACCATGCTGCGATTTTACCCAGATTTACGCGGAAAGCCTCGCCCAAGCGATTGGCGGGTGGAGCAAGCCTTTAAGGTGGCGCTGATTAATTGTCATTTCGAGTAAAACGAGAAATCTACATTGTCGCCTGCGCGGGAAAGATGGGATCTTTGTAGCCGCTGCGTAACATCAGCTTTGTATCAGCTTTGTAATTCCAAGCTATACTTGATTTTCTTCACTCACGGTGCGTTGTACTCGCCTGAATCGGGTTGTTATCAAAGGGCGCTGGCATGGAAATACGCTCCGAGAGGCGGGGTAGAGCGGTGAGGCAGCCTGGGGAACTGTTTCATGCCAGCAACGGAGCGTGCGCCTTTTTCTTGCTGGCAGAACGCCAAGATGTTTGCGGGAAGAAGCGGGGCTACTGCCTGATATCCCAAATATTTTTAAAAAAGTCTTGCAGGAAAACAAAATTTCGTACCTTCGTGTTTTCATGGTTGGTGCGTAACAACAGTGAGTAAATGATATGTTGGAAGTGCCGAACAACGAGCCGAAATGGGAACGTCAATTGCTGGAAAACATCGCTTTTTCCGCTTTGCAAGAACAGAAGGCGAAGCGCCGCTGGGGTATTTTCTTTAAATTGGCGGGTTTGGTTTACCTGATTGCGGTGCTGGTGCTTGTTGTTGACTGGGGGGGAGCTGAAAAACTGAGCGACGGCAAGCATACTGCGCTGATTTATCTGCAGGGTACGATTGAGGCCGGTGGTGAGGCTAGCGCCGAGAAACTTAATCTTGCTCTGCAATCGGCCTTTGAAGATAAGGGAACGGCAGGTGTCGTTCTGCGGATCAATAGTCCCGGCGGTAGTCCGGTGCAGTCGGGCATTGTCTACGATGAAATTCGTCGCTTGCGCGCCAAATACCCGGAGACGCCGCTCTACGTTGTGGTCGAAGACTTGTGCGCCTCCGGCGGTTACTACATCGCAGCGGCCGCCGATAAGATTTATGTCGATAAAGCCAGTATCGTAGGCTCCATTGGTGTATTGATGAACGGTTTTGGTTTTACCGGGACGATGGACAAGTTGGGCGTTGAACGGCGTTTGCTGACCGCTGGGGATAATAAGGGCTTTTTGGATCCTTTCTCCCCCCAGGATGCAAAGCAGAAAGAGCATGCCCGGTTGCTACTTGGCGAAATTCATCAGCAATTTATTGATGTCGTGCGCAAGGGGCGCGGCAAACGTCTAAAGGAAACGCCCGATATGTTTTCCGGCCTGATGTGGACCGGCAGTCAGAGCATTCAACTGGGCCTGGCCGACGATTTTGGAACCGTGGACTCCGTCGCCCGAGACATCGTCAAGGCTGAAAAAATTCTCGATTACTCCGTTAAGGAAAACATCGCCGAGCGTTTTGCCAAGCGGCTGGGAGCCGATATGGCGAAAAATCTACTACTGCATGTATTTGGCGGCGAACGTGCTGCGATGCGTTAAGCCTGGAGCAGGAACACCGTTGGGCGTCGGTCAATGTCTGGCAGTTCCTGCTGCCGCCATTGGCTAGAAGTGCGCGTGGCGATGCACTCCTTGTCGAGCGTGAGATCGGTAGCAACGCAAATTTTGGTGTCAGCAGCACATGCTTTAATAAGCGTGGTGAGCATTTGCCGATTGCGATAGGGAGTCTCGATAAATATTTGCGTGCGTTTTTCTTTGCGCGATTCCTTTTCCAGTTCCTGCAGTTTTTTCAATCGTTCTTCATCCTTGATCGGCAGATAGCCATGAAAGGCGAAGTTCTGACCGGAAAGCCCGGATCCCATCAAAGCCAGCAATATGGACGAGGGACCAACCATCGGAACGATACGTATTCCTTGCCGTTGTGCCAGGTCAACAAGGTTGGCACCGGGATCTGCGATGGCTGGACAGCCCGCTTCTGAGATCAGGCCAATATTTATTCCTGCGAGCAGAGGTGCCAATAGTCCAGGAAGTGCGCTACTGGGAGTGTGTTCGCTAAGTTCATGAATTTCAATCTGCTGCAGAGGCGTCTCCGAGGGAAGCAATTTCAGAAAGGCACGGGCAGATTTTGCATTTTCGGCCACGAAATGTTTCAGTTGTCGTGCGCAATCGCGTACGGAAATTGGAAGAACTGAATCGACGGAAGACTGGCCGAGCGGAACGGGAATTAGGTAGAGGGTTCCTTTGTTCATAAAACGTTAAAATTTTCTAATCTTAAAAGGTCGCAAAGTGCGATGAGCGGTAATCCGATCAGTGCGTTCGGATCGTCTCCTTCGATTTTGGCAATGACTGCGATGCCTAGACCTTCCGATTTTGCGCTGCCTGCACAGTTATATGGTTGTTCCCGACGTAGGTAGTTTTCGATTTCATGGTCAGAAAGATTCCTGAAGGTAACCCGGGTCGGTACGCCACGGAGATGTGCTGTTCCGGTTTTGGCGTTGAACAGACAAAGCCCGGTGAAAAAGATCGCTTGACGATTCCGCAATGTTTTTAGTTGGCGTAGCGCATCTTCATGCGTTCCAGGTTTTCCAAATACCTGATCATCCAGGTGGGCAACTTGGTCACTGCCGATAATCAAGGCATCAGGATACTGTTGAGCAACAGCACGTGCTTTGGCTTCCGAAAGTCGTAGCGCGGTTTCTTCAGGCGATTCGTTGGGCAAAGGGCTTTCGTCAACCGCTGGGTTGGCGACCTCAAAGGTCAAACCGAGTCTGGCCAGAAGTTCTCGACGGAATGGCGAGGTCGAAGCGAGGACGAGCTTAACTGGAACTGTAAGATTGGACATGAGGGAGAGCCTGCAAGGAGTTGTGCCAAATCTGGTGCCAAGTCAGCGACGAAACTGAATCTATTCAAAAACCAAGAATTCCGAATAAAAGAGTGTCGCTACTTTGACTTCAAAAGCTAAAAATAATATCATGCGCCCCCTATGTCGCAACAGTTTGTTATTGATAGCTTGGCGTTTGCGCGAGAAGCAGGCTCACTTCACGGTGAACTGCCCATCGCCGACTTGACGCGTACGCTCGATTTTCTGGTGGATTCGGCTGGCTGTCTGGCTTACCGGGTTGAAGGCAGGATGAGCACGCGCAATAGATCGCAGTTGCTGCTGCAGGTGGAGGGGGTCTTATGCTTGTCCTGCCCACGTTGCCTTGAGAAGATTGAATATCCCATCGCAATTGGCAGCTTGCTTGAATTCGTCGATAACGAGGACGATTTGACGCAAGATGAGATCGAAGACGACTCCAGAGATTACCTTGTGGAGCAGAAAGAACTCGATATTGTTGCGCTGATCGAGGATGAGATCATTCTCTCCCTTCCGTCAATGTTGTGTCACGAAAGTTGTGTTACGCCTGATGCCGGGCAAAGAGGAGTAGATTTTTCGCCGTTTTCCTCTCTGACTGGTCTTAAGGATAAGGCACAGTAAATTTGATCTTAGGAGCTACATTATGGCCGTTCAACAGAACAAAAAATCCCCGTCCAAGCGCGGCATGCATCGTGCGCACGATTTTCTGACCAATCCGCCGTTGGCTATTGAGCCGACGACCGGTGAAGTGCATTTGCGTCATCATGTAAGCCCCTCCGGTTACTACCGTGGCAAGAAAGTTGCAAAGGGCACGAGCGAGTAATTTTTGACGATTGGGCAGGTAGTTTGCCGCACGGCTAAACTGCCTGCCTTTTCTTTTATCCGCCATCGGATGATTATTACTGTCGCCATTGACTGCATGGGCGGGGACTACGGGCCCAGCGTTACTGTGCCGGCTGCGCTCAACTTTCTGAGTTGTCATGATGACGTGCGCGTCGTTCTCGTGGGTCGTGAAGAGGCAATCCAACCTCTGCTTGCCGGCGTCGACGGTAAGCGTATTTTGGTTCGCCATGCGACCGAAGTCGTTGCCATGGACGAGGCCCCGGCATTGGCGTTGCGCAGCAAGAAAGATTCTTCGATGCGCGTCGCCATCAATCTCGTAAAACAGGGCGAAGCCGATGCATGCGTTTCCGCCGGTAACACGGGCGCGTTGATGGCTATTTCCCGCTTTGTGCTAAAGATGCTACCAGGCATTGATCGCCCTGCGATCTGCGCGATTCTTCCGACAACCAAAGGCCACACGCATGTGCTAGACCTTGGGGCCAACGTTGATTGCGGACCAGAGCACTTGTTGCAATTTGGCATTATGGGGGCGTCTCTGGTTTCTGCTATTGAGCACAAGGACCGGCCAACGGTCGGAATCCTTAATATCGGCGAGGAAGATATCAAGGGTAACGATGTCGTCAAACGCGCGGCCGATCTCCTTAGAGACTCCGGTCTCAATTTCATTGGCAATGTTGAGGGCGATGGCTTGTA
>CAXNNH010000185.1:0-4488 GCA_964203325.1 Burkholderiales bacterium
CCCAAAGCCCCGTCTTTTGTCGAAGGCGTCATCAATCTGCGCGGCGCCGTTCTGCCGGTGATCGACCTGCGCCGCCGGCTTGGCTTGGCGACCGTCGAACGCTCGGATCGACAGCGGGTAATGGTCTTTCTGATCGATGGCGTGCGTACTGGCTTTATTGTCGACTCGGTAGCCGAAGTACTGAAAATTCACAAGGCGGCGATCGAAGCCTCCCCCAGATTGTCCGCCGAGCAATCGCAGTTACTGGCGCGCATGGCCAATCTGGAAAAGCAGAAACGCATGGTGCAACTGATTGATCCCTCACATCTGGTCGAACGTCGCGACCTCGACGACCTGGCCAAACTCTCGCCGTAAACGGAGGCGGAGACAAGATCATGATCAAACTGCTGATTGTCGATGATTCGGCGCTGATGCGCCGGCAGTTGACCACGCTGTTTCAGGGCGAAACCGATTTTATGATTCGGCAAGCGCGCAACGGCAAGGAAGCGCTGGAAGAAAACCGCGATTTTCAGCCCGATGTGATTACGCTCGATATCAACATGCCCGAAATGGACGGTATCACCGCTCTGTCACTGATCATGGCCGAGCGGCCGGTGCCGGTGGTGATGGTTTCCTCGTTGACGGAAAAAGGGGCATTGGCAACATTTGAAGCCTTGAACTTGGGCGCGGTGGATTACATCGCCAAACCTGGTGGCACCATTTCGCTATCAATTGGCGACATTAAGGATGAGCTGGTGGCCAAGGTACGCGCCGCCGCCCGCGCCAAGCCGAAAGGCAAAAGTAGCGTCAAAGGACTGGCGCAGCGACTGCGCGAAGAGCGCGAAAAACCCGTGCAACGCCCCGTTGCCGTGCGCCGTAGCGTGGCCGGCGAGGGATTGGTCGTCATTGGCGTATCGACTGGCGGGCCGCGCACCCTGGAAGATATTCTGCCCCTGCTACCGGTTGATTACCCCTGGCCGGTGCTGGTCGCCCAGCATATGCCTGCCGCGTTCACAAAATCATTTGCCGAACGTCTGGATGCCCTGTGTGCGCTGCGAGTAGTGGAAGTCGCGTCGCCGCATAGTATCGAAGCCGGCACCATTTATATCGCCAAAGGCGGCGCCGACATGCTGGTCGTCCAGCGCGCCGGCAAGCTGACGGTGATCCCCAAGCCTGAAACCAAGGAATTTCTTTGGCACCCGTCGGTCGAGCTGCTCGGGCGCTCAGTACTGGAACATTACGACCCGACGCGGGTGGTGGCGGTGATGCTGACCGGTATGGGCTACGACGGGGCCGATGCCTTTAGCCAAATCAAGAAGCGCGGTGGGCGAACGATTGCCGAATCGGAGGCAACGGCGGTGGTGTTCGGCATGCCGGCCGAATTGATCGAGCGTGGTGGAGCCAGCATGGTACTGCCCCTGGAGAAAATTGCACCCCAACTCAACGCCTGGTCTGGGCGCTAAGGAAGAGCAATGGCCTTAATTAAAAATCAGCAAGCCGAGCCGGTCACGGAAGATGAGCGCAAGCTACCACGCGATTGCGTTAACTTGGTGCGCGAGTTGGAGAATGCCGACCCGCTGGTTAGACGCTGGGCCGCACGCGATCTGGCGGACTGTCCGGAAGCTGCGGCTGATCTGGTCGCGCGCTTGCCGCGCGAAAGCGAGGCCTCGGTACGCGAAATCATTTTTTCTACCTTGACCGGTTTGGGCAACGAAATCGCCGTCGCCGGGCTGGTGCAGTGTCTGCGCAGCGAAGATGCTGCCTTGCGCAACGAAGCCATCGAAGGCATGAAACAGTTGCCCGATGAGGTCGCGCTCATTGTGCGGGGACTGCTGGCCGACCCGGATGCCGATGTGCGCATCTTTACCGTCAATATTCTCGAATCCTTGCGCCACCCCGACGTGGAATCCTGGCTGATCGAGGTCATCGAGCGCGACCCCCAGGTTAATGTCTGCGCCACGGCGGTGGATCTGCTGGGCGAAGTCGGCTCGCTGGAGTCGCAAGAACCGCTCAAGCGCCTCAAGGCGCGCTTTACCGACGAACCCTACATCCAGTTCGCGGCTGACCTGGCACTGAAACGCATAGCCGAAGGCTGAAAGCCCTTAATGGCCGAAATTTCCATCAGCGCAGAGGATTTCCAGAAATTCCGGGAGTTTTTCTACCGCAAGACCGGCATTCAGTTTGAGCTATCGAAGCGTTACTTCGTGGACAAAAGACTAGTCGAACGGATTGAGGCGACTCGATCCGAGACTTTTCGTGCCTATTTCACCTTGCTGCGTTTTCAAGCATCGGGCGAAGAACTGCAACAACTGACCAACCTGATGACGGTGAATGAAACCTACTTCTTTCGCGAGGAGTATCAGTTCCAGTGCCTGATCCATTCGATTCTGCCGGAAATCACCGCCCGTAAGATGGATCGTAATCCGATCCGAATCTGGGTCATTCCCTCGTCTTCCGGCGAGGAAGCCTATTCAATTGCCATTTATCTGCTAGAGCTGTGGGCCGGAATCAACGACTGGGACATTGAGATCATCTCGTCCGATATCGACACCCGCATCCTCGGCCAGGCACGCCAAGGCTTGTATTCTCCGCGCGCAGTACAGGAACTACCGGCGCGCTATCTGCAAAAATATTTCCAGCGCAGCGGCGAAAACTACCAGATCAGCGACGATTTGCGTTCGGCCGTCGAGTTTACCCGGGTCAATCTTTCCGAACGCGCCGACACCCGTGCCTACCGAAACTTTGATCTCGTCTTTTGCCGCAACCTGCTGATCTACTTCGACGACGTGTCGCGCAAGACGGCGGCGGAAACCTTTTACGATGCGCTCAAGCCCGGTGGCTTCATCCTGCTCGGCCATTCCGAATCGATGAGCCGTATTTCGTCGCTCTACAAGATTCGCAAGTTCCCTGAAGCCATCGTCTATCAAAAGCCCCTGGAGACTCGATGAAACGTATTCTGATTGTCGACGACGCGGCCACCGTACGCATGTTTCACCGCAGCATCCTGGAAAGTGCCGGTTATGCGGTACAGGAAGCGGTCAATGGCATCGAAGCCTTGGAGAAGGCGCTACAGATCCCCTTCGATCTCTACGTGGTCGATGTCAACATGCCCAAATTGGATGGCTACGGCTTCTTGCGCGAACTCAGAGGACAGGACATTCCGCAAGCCCCGGCGATCATGATCTCGACCGAGGCGAATGCCAGCGACCAGCGCCTGGCGTTTGCCTCGGGAGCTAATGCCTATATGGTCAAACCATCGAAACCGGAGCTATTGCTGGCCCATGTGCGCTTACTGATCGGTGAGGTTTAGCCCATGAATCCACTCCTCGAACAATTCCTGTCGGAGGCACGAGACTTTCTGCAGGGGATCGGCGAGAAGCTGATGCAACTGGAAAAAGCGCCGGACGATGCCGAGCTGATGACCGAGCTGTTCCGCTTTGTGCATACCTTGAAAGGTAACAGCGGCCTCTTTGATTTCCCGGAAATGACGCGGGTGCTGCATGCCGGCGAGGATTTGATGGATGCCGTGCGCCACGGTCGTGTTGCCTACTCGCAGGAACTGGCCGACCGCTTGCTCGACGCCATGGATTTTGTCGGCATGTTGTGCGACGAAATTGAAGCGCAAGGCATGGTCGGTACCACTTATGCCGCCGATTCTGCCCGCTTGGCCGAATCGCTGCGCCAAATGAACGCCAGCGCCGAGAACGTAGGGCAAAGCGAACAGTCGACCCCGGTCGCGCCCGCAGCGGCCCAGCGATTGGCGTTACCCCTCGACGCCATACCCGAAACGCTGCGCATGGCGGCTTACCGCAGCGTGCGCGATGGCCAGTCCTTACACTGGCTGGAGTACACACCGGCCGAAGATTGCTTCTTTAGCGGTGACGACCCTTTCTTTCAGGCGCGCCAAACGCCCGAGGCTCTGTGGGGCGGCATCGTGGCACGCGCGCCGTGGCCGAAGCTGCCGGAGCTGGACGCCTACCGCTGTCTGCTCGATTTTCACGTACTGAGCACGGCACCGCAGGCTAGTCTGGAGGAATACTACCGCTACATGTCGGAGCAGATCCGCATCGAGTCGGTGGCCGCCCTGGCACTGGTTGTGCCGCAGGGCGATTTGAATGGCGGACCGGTGTACGAGGATTTTGTCGTCGAAGCGCTGGATATTTTGCGCAGTGGCGACCTTGAAGGCTTGGCGCGCGCGGCGCAAACGATGCTGGATTTGTCCAACCCAGATCTGTGGCTGTCCTCGGCCCTGCGCTGGCTGCTCCTGCTGATTGAGTGCGAGCCTGAAAATCATGCGGCGCTGGCCGCCGTTATCGAGTCCTTGCGCCATCAGTCGGCAATTGACTGGTCTTTGCTCGAAAGCGCCGCCACCCGTGATGCCGATGGCCAGGAACAAAATAAATCGCCTTTAACCTACGCAGAATCCGGCAACCTCCCACCGTCTGACGCAGCAGGCGCAATGGGTGAAACGAAAGAAATCGGAGAAATCGAAGAAATCCAAGAGACGGG
>CAXNNH010000186.1:0-4476 GCA_964203325.1 Burkholderiales bacterium
TCTGGCACATCTACCCGCAACAGGAAGAAGCGCATCGGCTCAAACTCGACGCCTTTCTCGATACCTATTGCCTCGACCTCCCGGAGACTGCCGCTGAGAGTCTTCGCCGTTTCTGGCACGCCTGGAATTTTGGCCTAACCACGGCAACTCAGTGGGAAGCACATTGGCGTAATTTCGCAGAGCAATTGCATCCGCTGCGCACACATGCCGCCCTATGGTCGAAAAAATTAGCTGAACAAGAAGATTTATCGACTGCGCTGGTGCGCTTTTGCCATTCCAAGATATAATGCTTGGCTATCTTTTTCGCTACTTTCGGAACGTACTATGAAAACCGCACAAGAGCTTCGCGTAGGCAACGTATTCATGGTCGGCAACGACCCGATGGTTGTTCTCAAGGCTGAGTACAGCAAATCCGGTCGCAACGCCTCGGTTGTTAAAATGAAGATGAAAAACCTTCTAACCGATTCGCCGAGCGAAACCGTTTATCGCGCCGACGACAAGTTTGATGTCGTTCAACTGGAGCGCAAGGAGGTTACCTACTCCTACTTCGCCGACCCGATGTACGTCTTCATGGACGCCGAGTACAACCAGTATGAAATCGAAGCGGAGTGTATGGCCGACGCCCTCAGCTACCTCGAAGAAGCCATGCCCTGCGAAGTCGTTTTTTACGACGGCAAGGCCATCTCGGTCGAGATGCCCAATAGCTTGGTGCGCGAAGTTATCTACACTGAGCCTGCCGTCAAGGGCGATACATCGGGCAAAGTCATGAAGCCAGCTCGCCTCGCCACCGGTTTCGAGCTTCCGGTTCCTGCTTTCGTCGAAATCGGCGACAAGATTGAAATCGATACGCGCACCAACGAATACCGCGCCCGCGTCAAGTAATCGCCAGTCGCTCCAACGTAAAAAAGCAGCCTCGGCTGCTTTTTTACGTTGGAGTAATGACTTTTAAGCCATCCCAAATGACATACCCTGGAAGCCGCGCCAATAGTCGATCTACAGGGCACCTGCTCGCAGAGCCAGTAAACACGCCATTCTCCAGCCATCCGGTCTGTAAACTATCTGTACAAAAACATTTGTGATGAAACGGCGTCGCTGTGCCAGATAGTGAAGCGTCACAACCTCGTCAAAGCAGAGAGAGCAGAGAAGGATTTCGTCATCAAGATTATCCAAATCCACGGCGTTGATCCGCAGGGCAAGGCAGCGCAGCGTCGCAAGTTACGACACCACGGATAATATCGTTTATCGCGGGATTTGAACTCGTTACCCCTTGGTTTATCCTGCAAGCAGACTTTTCATCCACTCCCGCTGCGCATCGCGGCGGCGTTTGTCGGTTAGGCGTTCGACGATGCGCGTGCAGACCTCGCTGAAAGGCAGCAGTCCGCTAGGTAATATCTCGTCGCAGCGCACAATGTGCAAGCCAATAGGCGATTCCAGAAGTCCGCTGATTTGCCCGGTGTGCAGAGCAAAGGCGGCTGGTTCGAGTTCCGCGTAGAGTTGCTTGCGCTTGACCACGCCAAGCAGACCGCCTTCCAGCGCCGTCGGGCACTGTGAATGACGCAGTGCCGCTTTGGCAAAATTTTCAACTGAATTTTCGCCGTCGTTCAGTGTTGCGCGCAGCGCTTCGAGTTGTGCTGCGGCCTTGGCCCGACTTTTTACCGTATCGAAAGTGATCAGGATATGCCGCAGTCGCCGGGCTTCGGGGCGGTCGAAGGCTGCCGGTTTCAGGTGGTAGTAAATTTCGGCATCGACCAAGCTAACCGGCGGCGCTGTCGATGCCACCTTTTCGAGCACGGCTTCGACACGAATGTCGCGTTCGACCGCTTCTTCCAGCTCCGCCTCTTTCAGTCCGATGCGTTCAAGGTTGTGCACAAATTCCGCCTCGCTTGGGTAACGCTGGCGAATTTCCGCTAGCCGTGTGCGCAGAGTGATTGCCGGCACGATGACGTTTGCCCCTTCGGCGCTGGCCAGAATGTGCCGCTCAATGACTTTTTGCCGGCTGGCCACCTTGGTTAGCCGTTCACGCTCTGGCGCAGAGAGCGTTTCCGGCGCTTTCTGAAAGAGTTCCCAGGAGAGTTTCAATTCAAGATAGCCGTGCTGCATGCTTTTCTTCCTCTGCCGCCTCCAGCGCGTCTTCCGGGATTTGCAGCACGCGGCCGAGCAGACTGTCGAAGTGGATGTGATAGGCAACGCCATCCGGCGCATCGCGGATGACCTTGATGACCTGACCGACCGCCCCGATGGCGACCAGCACCTCGCCGTTGACCGAAAGACCTTTCGCCGCACGCACTTTCTCGCGAAATTCAAAACGTGACGGCGTCCACGCCTCATCGGCGCCGATCAATTCTTCTTCCCGGCAGCCAACGATTTTTCCTTCGTCGAGAAAATTGATCGAATAAATCAATTGATCCTGCAAAAATGTGCCGACATCGACCACGTAGCCGATGCTGCCGCGCCGGACGAGTGGCGCGCCGGCTTCAAGCCCGGGATAGGTGCCGTCGTTGCGCACATTGCGCGTCAGGCGTACCGGCTCCCCATAGTCCCAGCGCGCGCCCATCATGACTGAAACACCTTTTCCAACGGAACGAAGGAAGTCGAACCCCCGCCGGGCTTATCGACGTGATGAAAGACGGCGAATACTTTTTCGGTTAGCGCGTTGGAATCGACGAAATCCAGGTAAGCGCGCTCCAGCCACAGGCGGTAGATACTGCGCTGCGCATTTTCTCCCGGCGGCAGGTTGGGTACTTGCTTGGTCAGATAATCGTGAAAACGCTGCAGGATGTGCAGGCGATTGATTTGCACGACACTGGCTTCGTAGGGAACATTGAAATAGTCGAGAAAATCTTCGGCGGAAACCAGTTCGTCCAGGGCTTCGGCGAGGGTCAGAGTGTCGTCCATAGGGGCCTCCTCAGGCGGTAATAGGTTTGAGATCGGATGTTTCGTCGGCTTGCTGAAAGGCATCGACGACTTCCAGCAGTTGGGCGGCACCTAGCTGGTCGCGGCTGTCGAGCGTAGCGATGATGGCCAGTCGCTCACGCGACGCAGAAATTTGACCGAGGCGCAGCAGTACGACGCTCGCCGCCTTCAAGGCCAACAGGTAAAAACGGAGCAGGCCGAACGAGATGGCGGCGGCCGAGGCCAGGCAGGCTTCGTTCAACGCGCGCCAGTCGGCAGGCAAGCCAAGTTGGCAAGCTGCCACCTGCATCGCCTGTTCGGCAATCTGCAAGGCGTCTGCCAAGCGGTGCTGGTAAAAATAATAGCGATAGAGGCCAACCAGCACGCTAAGGTTTTTCGGAGCTAATCTTTGCGCCTGAAGTAAGGCTCGCTCGGCAGCAGGTTCGCCATAATCATGCGCCGCCTGGGACAATAGATGCTCGGCCGCTGCAGGAAGCGCGTCCTCAAAATACAGCTTACAGTCGGAAAAATCGAGCAGATCCATGATGAATTTAGGGAGGTGGATTTCAGTGCATCGACTCGTGCTCGCAGCACAAGTCACCGGCGGAACAGGTTTTGCATTGCCCGCTATGGTCGGGGGGCGGCGGTTCGTGGCGTAGTTCGGCCACTTCCTTCTCCAGCAGGTCGATGCGCTCAATCAGGCAGGCAATCGATTTGGCCACCGGGTCGGGCAGCAGGTTGTGGTCGAGATTGATGCCGTCGCCGACCGGGGAACGCAGGCTGGCGGCGCGGCCATCGACGATGCGGCCCGGCACACCGACTACGGTGCAGTCGGCGGGAACGTTTTTGACGACTACTGAATTGGCGCCAACGCGGACGCGCTCGCCGACGGAAATCGGGCCGAGAATCTTTGCGCCGGCTCCGACTACTACACCGTTGCCCAAGGTCGGGTGGCGCCGACCCTTGCTCCACGAAGTACCGCCCAGCGTAACGCCGTGGTAGAGCGTGACATCGTCGCCGACTTCGGCCGTCTCGCCGATCACCACACCGGCACCGTGGTCGATGAAAAATCGGCGACCGATGGTGGCCCCTGGATGAATATCGACGTTGGTCAACGTCCGACCGAGGAAAGACAGGAAACGCGCCGCAAAGTGCCAGCCTGCCTGCCAGAGCCGGTGCGACAGCCGATGAGCCAGTATGGCATGGACGCCGGGATAGGTAGTGAGTACTTCCAGCGTCGAGCGCGCCGCCGGGTCGCGCTGAAAGACGCATGCCAAGTCTTCCCTAAGCATCGCCCACAGGCTGGGGGCAATACCGACGCTGCGACTCATGGCAATGGCTTCAGACATAAAGGGAACCCCTGACGAGTGGATTTCTGAGGGAGGTCAGCAGATCGAGCAGATCGGGCGTCTCCGGCGAATATTTGTGTTCGGCGACAAAGTTGCGCACGCGCGGCAGCAGGGCAAGAGCCTCGCTCTCCTTGAGCGCAACGCCCAAGCGGGCATAGACAACCTCTACCGCTCGCGAGCCGGAATGCTTACCGAGCACAATCCGGTGCGACTGGCCGACTTCCTGCGGGTCGAA
>CAXNNH010000187.1:0-4474 GCA_964203325.1 Burkholderiales bacterium
GTTTTAACGTAACTCTCCGATCTGGCACAGCGTTTGCTGAAAAGGTGCATTGGCATTCGAGGAGTCACCATCGTGGATCTACCCGTTATCGGCAACACAGCGCCTGCGGCTGGCGGCGGTTGTTCATCCAGCGGCTGCGGGTCGGCGCCTGATGCGCTGGCTCACCTGCCGGATCACATTCGCGCCAAGGTGCAGGATCATCCCTGCTACTCGGAAGAAGCGCACCACTACTTTGCCCGGATGCACGTTGCCGTCGCACCGGCCTGCAATATCCAGTGCAATTACTGCAACCGCAAATATGATTGCGCTAACGAATCGCGCCCCGGCGTCGTTTCCGAACTGCTCATGCCGGATCAGGCGATCAAGAAGGTGCTCGCCGTCGCGGCCGCCATCCCGCAGATGACGGTGCTCGGCATTGCCGGACCGGGCGACCCTCTGGCGAATCCGAGCCGTACCTTCGAGACCTTCCGTCAACTCGCGGAACGTGCGCCGGACATCAAGCTGTGCGTGTCGACCAATGGGCTGAATCTGCCGCAGTACGCCGACGAAATCGCCCAGTACAACATCGACCATGTGACGATCACCATCAACTGCATCGACCCGGAAGTCGGCGCTAAAATCTACCCGTGGATTTTCTGGCAGAACAAGCGCATCCGTGGTGTCGAAGGGGCAAAAATCCTCATCGAACAGCAGCAAAAGGGCCTGGAGATGCTGACGGCGCGTGGCATCCTGGTCAAGGTTAATTCGGTGCTGATCCCCGGCGTTAATGACCAGCATCTGAAGGAAGTCTCCAAAGTGGTCAAGGCTAAAGGCGCCTTCCTGCATAACGTGATGCCGTTGATCGCCGAAGCCGAACACGGCACCTACTACGGTCTGATGCAGCAGCCGGAGCCGACCGCTGCGCAACTGCAGGAGTTGCAGGATGCCTGCGCCGGCGACATGGCCATGATGCGCCATTGCCGCCAGTGCCGTGCAGATGCCGTTGGCTTGCTCGGCGAAGATCGCGGCTCGGAATTTACCCTGGACAAGATCGACGCGATGGACGTCGACTACGAGGCCGCGATGCTTCGCCGCAAGGTTGTTCATGATGAAATTATCGGTCAGCTTGAAGCCAAGCGCGCATTGCACGCACCGGCTGCGGTCGATCTCGGCATTCCGGCCGGTACGCGTTCCGTGCTGATGGCGGTGGCCGGCAAAAACGGTGTCGTTGCCGAACACTTCGGCCACGCCCGCGAGTTCCTGATTTACGAAGCCTCGCCGAACGGCGTGCGCTTTATCGGCCACCGCAAGACCGATCTTTACTGCAGCGGTCTGGACACCTGCGGTGAGGGCGACGAAGCCAGTGGCCGCGAACCCGAATCCGTACTCGATAAGACCATCGCTACGCTGGTTGGTTGCGAGGTGGTGCTTTGCTCGAAGATTGGCTACGAACCCTGGGGCAAACTGGAAGCCAGCGGTATGCAGCCGAACGGCGAACATGCGCTGGAACCTAGCGAGGACGCCGTGCTGGCCGTCTATCGGGAGATGTTCGCCAACGGCAAACTGACAATAGCGGCTCCGGCCAGGAAGGCGGCGTAAGCATGGCCCTGCAAATTACACAAACGTGCGTCAATTGCTGGGCCTGCGTCGACATTTGTCCAAACGAGGCGATTTATCAGGACTTCCCGCACTTCCTGATCGATGAGCAGAAATGTACCGAGTGCCTGGGCGATTACGCCGACGCGCAATGTGCGGCAATTTGCCCCATTGAGTGCGCCATCGTCGATGAGCTGGGCGATCCGCTCAACCCGCCCGGTTCGCTGACCGGCATTCCCCTGGAAAAACTGCGCGCACTCGGCCTCTACCGGGAGGTGGTTTGATGGCGACGGTCATTTTTTACGAAAAACCGGGCTGCAAGGGTAATCTGCGGCAAAAAAACATGCTGCTGGCCGCCGGTCACCACATTGACGCCAGGAACTTGATCGCTGAAACGTGGACAGCGGAAAAGCTGCTGGCCTTTCTCGGCAAGCTGGAAATCAGCGAGTGGTTCAACCGTGCGGCGCCGGCCATCAAGTCCGGCCAGATCGTGCCGGAAAACCTCGGTTTCGAGGAGGCGCTCCATCTGCTGCTCGACAACCCCTTGCTGATCCGTCGCCCGTTGATGGCGGTCGACGAGGAGAGGCGCGTCGGTTTTGACTTGGACGCAGTCCATGCCTGGATCGGTTTGAACGATGTCGAATGGCCGGCAGGCTCCATCGAAGCCTGCGTCCACGGCCCGGAAGGGCACGGCCATTGCGGCAGCCACGCGCACGAAGGTAGAGAATCTGCAGATAACGCAGATAACCCAAACGCCGCAAACGCCACAGATGTAAAGGAAGGCAGCCATGAGTGCTGCGGCGCTCACCGATAAGGCGGTCGAGATTGCGCCGGGCGTCCATTGGGTCGGCGCCCTCGATCCGCATCTGCGCAGTTTCGACATCATCCTGAAAACGGCCAACGGCACCAGTTATAACGCCTATGTCGTGCGCGGCACACACGGTGTGGCGGTGATCGATACGGTAAAAGAAAACTTTGCCGAGGATTTTTTCCGTCGTCTGGAATCGGTGGCGCGTTACGACGAAATCACTACCATCGTGCTTAATCATCTGGAGCCAGACCACAGTGGCGCACTGCCCGAGTTGTTGCGTCGGGCACCGGCGGCCCGTGTTTACCTATCCACCCGTGCGCAGATGATGCTCAAGGCGCTGCTCAAACCGAGCGGCGAAAAGCCGCCTGAATATACGCCGGTCACCACCGACGACACGGTTGATCTTGGCGGTCGCACGCTACGTTTCCTGCACACGCCTTACCTGCACTGGCCGGACACTCAGTGCACCTACCTGGAAGAAGACGGCATCCTGTTTACCGGCGATGTCTTCGGTTGCCATTTCTGCGATGCGCGCCTATTCAACGACCGCGTCGGCGATTTCCGCTTTTCCTTCGAGTATTACTACGCTCATATCATGCGACCGTTCCGCGAGTACGTGCTCGACGCCATCGCCCTGATCGAGCCGCTGGCCCTAAAACTGATTGCCCCGGCACACGGCCCGATCCTGCGCCACATGCCGCGAGACTACCTGCACCGTTACCGCGAACTAGCCACGCCGCGCCTATTCAATGAAGCGCGCAGCGAAAAGACGCTGCTGGTCTTTTACCTGTCGGCCTACGGCAACACACGGCGTATGGCCGAAGCCCTGGCCAGCGGCGCGGAAAATATTTCCGGCGTCCGTGTTTCGCTGTATGACCTGGAAGGCGGCGAAGCCGACATTTTCACCGATCTGGTTGAGGAAGCTGACGGTCTGGCTTTCGGCAGCCCGACAATTAATGCCGATGCCGTCAAACCGATCTGGGATCTGCTCTCGTCGCTGACCAGCGTCAACATCAAGGGCAAGCTGGGCGCGGCCTTCGGCTCTTATGGCTGGAGCGGCGAAGCGGTGCGCCTGATCGAAGATCGCTTGCGCGGCCTGAAGCTACGCGTGCCGGTTGAAGGTCTGCGCATCAAGCTGGTGCCGGACGCCGGCGAACTCGAACAGTGCCGTGCGCTCGGCGAACAGCTCGCCCGCCACCTGACCGGCCAGGTCGAACACCGCGAAATTGAGTTCAACGCACTCAATGAAGGCACCTCTCTCAGCCAAACGCAAACGAGTGTGGCCTAACGCCCGCCTATTCCTACAACACGGAGAAACCATGCCCAAAGCCAAAGTCACCTTCGCCGATATCGGCGTCACGGTCACCGTTCCAGCCGGTACTCGACTCATCGAGGTTTCGGAAAAGGTCGGAGCCGGGATCACTTACGGTTGCCGCGAAGGCGAATGCTGTACCTGCCTGACCAAGATCATCTCCGGCGGCGAAAATCTCGCGCCGCCGTCGATTCTCGAAGACCAGGTGCTCAAGGACAACATGGCCCCGCGCCAGCATCGTTTGGCCTGTCAGGCGCAAATCATCGGCGGCGAAATCGTCGTCAAGCCTGCCTAAATATTTTCACCAACCCGTTAATCAGGAGAAACAACAATGGCCCTCATCACATTTACCAGCCCGATGCACAAAGACAAGACGGTCTATGCCGTCGCCGGCAGCCACACGCAGACCATTCTGGCGCTGGCCAAGGAACATCACATTCCGATTGACTTCGGCTGCCAGGAAGGTAACTGCGGCACCTGTTTGGTCAAGGTATCCTCGGTCGACGGCAAGCGTCGGCCGATGGGTGGCCCGCTCAACGTCCGCGAAGTAGCAGCACTCTCCGAACTCGGTCACATTACCAAGGCCCAGGTCGAGCAAATGTATGTCGACGATATTCCGCCGACCCAATGGCGTCTGGCGTGTCAGATGATCGTGCGCGACGAGGATATTCTCGTCGAGTACCCGAGTAAATAAGGGAGAAGCGCATGAACGGTCCGGATCGCCTCCCTTATTGCGCGACATTGCTGGCCGCCTTGTTAGCGACGCCGGCACCGGT
>CAXNNH010000188.1:0-4468 GCA_964203325.1 Burkholderiales bacterium
CCCCGTGGATAACCCTACGCCGCAAGGTTACGCTTATCGCCATCAATTTTCTGTTCAACGGATCGGGACCAGCTCTGTTACTTGCCTACTAATGAATATTTGAATTCCTGAGGTTCCACATGACCCCTGAAGAATACTGCCAACAGAAAGCCTCCCAGAGCGGTTCCAGTTTTTACTACAGCTTTCTCTTTTTGCCACAGCATCGGCGGCGGGCGATTATCGCGCTCTACGCCTTCTGCCGCGAAGTAGACGATGTGGTAGATGAGTGCCATGACCCGCAAATCGCCACCACCAAGCTCGTTTGGTGGCGACATGAGTTGGACAATCTTTACGCCGGTAATCCGCAACACCCCGTTACATGTGCACTGCTGCCAATACTTGCCGAATTCAACCTAGCGCAAGAGCAATTGCTTGAAATTATCGACGGCATGGAGATGGATCTGCTGCAATCTCGCTATCTCAATTTTAAGGCGCTCTCGCTCTACTGCTATCGTGTCGCAAGCGTGGTGGGATTGCTCTCTGCCGAAATTTTTGGCTACCAAGATCGTAAGACGCAGAAGTACGCACACGATCTTGGGATGGCTCTCCAGCTCACCAACATCATTCGCGACGTTGGCGAAGACGCGGGCATGGGCCGCATCTATCTGCCTCTGGATGAGTTGCAGCGCTTTGAAGTGACGGCCGATGATATCCTCAATGCACGCTACACGGACAATTTCCGCCGTCTGATGGAATTCCAGATCGAACGCGCCGAACAATACTACACGCAGGCTATGAGTGAGTTGCCGAACGGCGACCGCAAAACACAGCGCCCCGGACTCGTCATGGCTGGCATCTACCGCACATTGCTCGACGAGATCAAACGAGAAAATTGCCAAGTGCTCACCCAACGTATCGCGCTCACCCCGGTACGCAAGCTATGGATCGCTTGGCGTACCTGGATTAAGGAATAACTAATCCATGAAGGTCGCCGTTGTCGGCGGCGGTTGGGCTGGACTAGCCACCGCCGTCGAGCTAACAAAAGCAGGTGCCAAAGTCACCGTTTTTGAAGCCGCTCGCCACCTTGGCGGACGAGCACGCAGCCTCAACGTACACGGTTATGCGCTGGATAACGGCCAGCATATCTTGCTCGGCTCTTATCGAGAAACGTTGCGCTTGATGAAAATTATTGGTGCCGAGCCGGAACGGATGCTGAAACGCCTACCGTTGGAACTAAATTTTCCCGGTAGCGGCTCTACCCCGTTTTGCCTGCGCCTGCCGCGTCTGCCCGCTCCTTTTCATCTGGCGTTTGGCCTGATGGCCATCAGGGGAGTCAGCTTGTCTGAAAAGATCGGTGCTGTGCGCTTCATACGCGCTTTGCAAGCTAGGGACTACCAGTTTGATGTCGACTGCACGGTAGCCGATTTACTTGATCGCCACGCCCAGCACGGCAATCTGCGCATTCATATGTGGGAGGCGCTTTGCCTCGCCGCGCTGAATACCGAACCCAGGAACGCTTCTGCGCAGATCTTTGCCAATGTGTTGCGCGATAGTCTGGGCGGCTGCAGGGCCGACACGGATCTGCTACTGCCTGCGTTCGCTCTCGACCAACTTTTCCCTCGGCCGGCAGCCAACTTCATTCGTACACAAGGTGGCGAGATACGACTGTCTTCGCGCATAACACGAATTGACGACTTGACCATCGATGGTAGTACTTACGACCAGATCGTTCTCGCAGTCGCTCCCCAGCATGCCGCAACCTTTGTTGCACAGCGACTCGAAACAGCCGATATCGCCGCACTGCTCACTACTTATGTTTACGAACCGATCGGCACGGTTTATCTCGGTTACCCTCCAACGATGAGCTTACCCTTCGCCATGCTCGGGCTAAACGGAGGTAACTCCGGTGGTTTCGGACAATGGGTGTTTGATCGCGGCCCACTCGGCGGCGTAGCCGGCGTCATGAGCTTTGTTCTGAGTGCCAATGGCGCTTGGTACAAACAGGACAATGCGACGCTAGCCGTTACACTGCACAGTGAATTGGAAGAAGCATTGAACAAAAAATTGCCTGCACCACTCTGGCACCAAATCATTCGGGAACGGCGCGCTACCTTCTCTTGCCGTCCAAATTTACCACGCCCAGCGGCAAAAACGCAGATTCCTGGTATCTGGCTTGCTGGCGACTATGTCTGCGCGGATTATCCGGCCACGCTGGAAGGTGCCGTACGCAGCGGCGTTGCGGTTGCACAGAGCATTTTGTTGAGATCTAGCTCGCCTTGAGCAGCACAAGAGGATAGCGCAGGAAGAAGCGTTCCTAAGGAAATGCTGATTTATTCCTGAATCCCAAGCATTTTTGCCTGGATTTGAGAAAATACAGTCTGTCAGGAATTTGATTGATCCGGAGTGAGTGTGCAAACGAGTTTTTCTGATTTGGACTACGTGTCAAAGAAGAAGCAGACGCGGCGAGATCGGTTTCTGGCTCAGATTGAGGCGGTCACGCCGTGGGAGATTTTGGACAAGACGATTGCACCGTTCTATCCAAATAGGGGAGGCCGAGGACGACCGCCGATGGGCCTGGGCCGAATGCTGCGAATGTATATGGCCCAGCCGTACTTTGGACTCTCGGACGAAGGAATTGAAGACGCCTTTTACGACAACCAGGCCATACGCCGCTTTGTGGGCATTGATCTGGGGCGAGAATCGGCGCCAGACGCCACGACACTCATGAACTTCCGTCACCTGCTGGAAAAGTATCAACGGACGGAATCGATCTTCAATGCGATCAACGGCCATCTGGCGGAGAAAAGCTTGTTTCTGCGGGAAGGCACGATGGTCGATGCCACGTTGATTGCGGCCCCGCCGTCGACGAAGAACGAGGCGGGTAAACGTGATCCGGAAATGCACCAGAGCAAGAAGGGCAATCCGTGGTACTTCGGCATGAAGGCGCCCATGGGTGTCGATGCGCACACCGAGCTGGTGCATACGGTGATGGGTACGGCAGGCAACGTCAGCGATATTTCACAGGCTCATACCTTGCTCCAGGGTGAAGAGCAAGCGGCCTTTGGCGATGCAGGCTACCCAGGCGTGGAGAAGCGCCCGGAGAGCGCTGGCGCCTCGGTGGAATGGCATGTTGCCGAAAAGCGAAGCAAGGTGAAAGCCTTGGCCGGCAAGGCACTGGGCGATCTGGCCGTCCCGCTTGAGCACGCCAAGGCGAGTATTCGGTCAAAGGTCGAACACCCTTTCCATGTGGTAAAGAATCTCTTCCAGCACCGCAAGACCCGCTACAAGGGACGGGTCAAGAATACAGCCCAATGGCTGACGCTATTCGGCCTGGTCAATCGGGTACTGTCTCGTCGATGGCTGTTGACGACTGACGGGAAAGTTGCATCTTGAGGGGCAGAAATAGCCCAAAAAAGACCATTTTAGCCATGAAAAACGCCGATTTTGTCGGATTCAGCCCCAAAAACCAGACCGCCTTGAGCAGCAAGGTCAATTGATCAGCGTTTCCCTAAGTGTTCTCGTCGCAATGTCGCTATATTGAATGGGTTTCTTCACACGCCAAAGGGATAAAGGTGCCATGGCCGCAGTACAGTACGTTGAGAAGATGGATTCCCCGCGCTGTGTGACCGCTGCAAGGTCAAAGTGTCCACACATCAACTTGCTCTCGTCTGCCCATGCCTTTTCTTGCATCGTATTGTGAAAAATCAGAACTCCCTACTCACGCTCCACCAAACGCACAGTTGGCTTAACTTGTTGCCCCAGGTCTTAGGCGGTATATTCCTGCGCCGGTAAAAACCGCGTCATCGGGTCATAGCTGATGTCTCCTTCGACCATTGCCGACAAGCCCGTTGCCGTTACAGTACCAAACGTGCTCAACAAATAGTCCGTGTACAAATCCAGATCCGCTTTTTTCATCTGGCGAGCTTATTAACTGATGTTACGCAGCCGTTCGGAGCAACTGAAGCTGTTCATAGGCGGTGCGAGATGCGTTGATGAGTAGCTTTCGACAGAGCGCGAAGGGATTGAGCTTGTTCACGATACTCAGGGATTCAAGTTTGAACGTGGCGACAATGGCCATGAAGACGGGATTGCTTTGGGTTCGCAGCGTTCGCGTGGGGGGACTTGGCCAGGCGGGCATTGGACTTCAAGGATTTGTGAAAGACCTCCACTGGCCACCGTTTTTTGGTGGTTGTGGTGATGGCGCCGTAGTCGCAAGTCAAGTCACTGAAAACCAGATGAAATATTCCTTTGCTATCGTCTTTGTTTTTAAAGAGTGGGCGTACCACAAGGACTTCTTTCGCCTATCCCTTGAGCCAGCCGCGCACCGAAGTCTGTGCTGGAAAATTCAGTTCATCTACTCGAACAAAACGCTTCTTCTTTCTATCTTCTTCGCTCAGTGCGATCAGCCGGTTGCTCTTAAGCGCCGCAATGAAATGCCGGCTCTTGCCCGTGATGAAATCGAAGTTTTCCTCTGCGGAGAACCCGTTGT
>CAXNNH010000189.1:0-4465 GCA_964203325.1 Burkholderiales bacterium
AGGCTCTGGGTTGGCGCTTGAACAGGCGGCCCCGCTGGCCACCGCAAAGCCCGCCCTATCCAGTTGACTCACCAGCGTTTCACCCTCCAGGCCCGCCAGGGCGAAATAAACGGTATTCGGTAAACGCGGTACTGCGCACGGCGCCGCACTGACAAACAAGCGAGCGCCCATGCCGGCCAAACCGCGCTCTAGCCGGTCGCGCAAGGCGCTCAAGCGCGGCGCAGCATCCGCCATGCGCTGCACGGCCAGTTCGCAGGCCACGCCAAAACCGACAATCGCTGCGACGTTCTCCGTGCCGGAACGTAAGCCCCGTTCATGACCGCCGCCGGCAATCAACGGCTCCAGCTCAACTCGTTTGTCGAGTACCAGCGCGGCTGCCCCTTTTGGTCCGCCCATCTTGTGCGCCGAGAGCGTCATGGCCTGTACGCCGACAGCGTTCAAAGCGCGAAAATCGACAGGAATCTTACCGACGGCCTGCACCGCATCGGTATGAAACCAGGCTCCGGCCGCCCTCGCCTGCCCGGCCAGATCGTCGATCTTCTGTAACACGCCGGTTTCGTTATTGGCCAGCATCACCGAAACGAGTTTGGGTTTTAGCGCCAGCGCCGCACGATAATCTTCAGCCTGCAGCCGACCTTCGCCATCAACAGCCAGCTTGCGCAAAATCCAGCCGCGCTTGACTAACTGCTCGGCGGGCTTGAGTACGCAAGGATGCTCAATCGCGCTCACAGCCAGCACGCCCGCTTTCAGACAAGCGGCCGCCCCCTTGATGAACAGGTTGTTCGCTTCCGAACCCCCGCCGGTGAACACGATTTCTGTTTCATGCGCACCGACCGCCGTTGCCACTTTGCTGCGCGCCTCGTCGATGGCGCGCCGGGCCGCGCGACCATATTCATGGCGGCTGGAGGCGTTGCCAAATTGGTGCGAGAGCCAGGGCAACATCGCTTCCAGCGCTGCCGGTTCCAGCGGCGTCGTGGCGTTATGATCGAAGTAGACGGGGGCAAACATGTTTTTCGTTGGCTTAGGCGACTTTTGCGACCATTCTGACGCGTGGACGCGGACCGATGCGCCGAGCGTCCTTGAGCACAATAGCCCCGCCGACCTTGCTCAATTGCCGATTGACCAACTCGGATAGCGCAACGGAACTCAAGTATTCGTACATTTTTGCATTCAGCGTAGACCATAAATCGTGGGTCATGCAGCGATCTTCGTCATGACAGTTTTCCTTGCCACCGCACTGGGTGGCATCGATCGTCTCATCGACGGCGCGGATAATGTCGGCGACGGTAATTTGCTCAACCGGCCGCGCCAAGGTGTAGCCGCCGCCCGGTCCGCGCACGCTATCGACCAGACTGCATCGACGCAAGCGACCAAACAGTTGCTCCAGGTACGAAAGGGAAATCTTTTGCCGCTCACTGATTCCCGCCAGCGTCACCGGCCCTTCTCCGCTACGCAGTGCCAGATCAATCATAGCGGTTACCGCAAAACGTCCTTTGGTGGTCAATCGCATTGTGCCTCTCCGTAATACTTGAGTAATTTAATCAACTATAACGAGGCCCGCCAATTCAGTCAACAATTCAGTCAACAATTTTGCTTAAGTATTTCGGATCGAACTTGTCAGCCGTCGCTAGTTCATCCTCAACACTGACACCCGCGCCTTCCAGCTTCTTGAGCAACAATTCGAGGCGGCGGTCGGTTTCAACGGCATGATCGAGCAGCCCGTGAATGGCTTTGGCCAGCGGATCGTCCTGCTTGCCGGCCAATGCGTAGGCCGAAAAGCCCATCTGGCCGGCTTTCTCCTCACGTTTTTGCGCCTGCTCGGTGTCGATAATGCGCGCCGGATTGCCTACCGCCGTCGTCCCTGCCGGCACATCCTTGACCACAACGGCGTTGGACCCCACTTTGGCGCGCGCACCGACGGTGATCGGCCCCAGCACCTGCGCGCCCGCACCAATGACCACGCCATTTTCCACTGTGGGATGGCGTCGCCCCTTGTTCCACGAGGTGCCGCCGAGCGTAACGCCGTGATAGAGCGTTACATCGTCGCCGATCACCGCCGTTTCGCCAATCACGACGCCCATGCCGTGATCTATAAAAAAACGCCGACCGATGGTGGCCCCTGGGTGTATTTCGATGCCGGAAATAAAGCGGGCAAAATGCGAGACGAAGCGCCCCAACCAGCGCAACTGCAAGCTCCAGAGCCAATGCGCCAAGCGGTAGAGGATCAGCGCATGCACACCGGGATAACAAGTCAGTACCTCCCAGGAGGTACGTGCAGCGGGGTCGCGGTCGAATACCGACAGAATGTCTTCGCGCAGGCGGCTAAACATAAAAGCCACTTTCTCCATAAGTTTAATCTGCAATTCTAAAATACCCGAGTGCTTCGATCTACTATTTTTTGCCAAATCTGGCCGCCGCCAAAGATTCGTCATCACATCTATTGACCGGACAATTCAAGTTGCCCCCCGGAAAGTCGTTAACAAAGATGACAAAGATGACTCCTTGAGGCGCTGTGCCCCAACCAGAAAAACCGAGAAACATCATGCTGAACATCATTCTGAATCGTAGCGATTGTATTGAAACCCTGCTGCCGGCTGTCGAATCGGCGATGAATGCGGGCGAAGTATGCCGGGTGCACAATATCGATTTTCTCGGCCCGCTTGAAGAGGCGGCATTGACACTGTTGGTCATGGCCGACAATCTGCTGGATATGAATACCGGTAAAATTTGTCACGCGCAACCCGGCTTCCGGCTGTTGGGCATCGACAGGCGCGGCTTGACGCGCACCTTGGTCATGTAATGCAGCGCAGTGCAAAGGCAGCGAAGAGAAAAAAGAGCTGATGTTACGCAAGCGTCGCTAAAAACTCCGTCATTCCCGCGCAGGCGGGAATCCATAGGGCGTTCGCCGAATCACCGCACCTGGATTCCCGCCTACGCGGGAATGACGGGGCGGAGAGGCTTACAGTTGTCTTCCGGCGCGTCCGGGTTAGGGTCGGGCTGCGTAACATCAGATAAGAGAACAAAGAGGATAAACAGAGTGGAGCTAAGTATCTCGATAGGTCAGCAGCAAATGTTACTCCTGAGCAAGGACGGCGATGTATTGCGTTCCTACTCCATCTCGACGGCCAGAAATGGCGCCGGAGAGGTATACGGAAGCTATTGCACCCCACGCGGTCGCCATGTTGTGCGCGCCAAAATCGGCGGCGGGCAGCCTGAAAATGCGGTGTTCGTTCGCCGTCGGCCAACGGGTGAGATTTACACGCCGCAACTGGCCTCGCAGTTTCCCGAACGGGACTGGATTCTAAGCCGGATTTTATGGCTATCAGGTTGTCAGTCTGGCTTTAACCGCTTAGGCTGCGTCGATTCGCAGCGCCGCAAGATCTATGTACACGGCTGCCCGGACGAAGAGCCGGTCGGGATACCTCATTCGCAGGGTTGTATCCGAATGCGCAATGCCGACATTATTGAGCTTTTCGACCTCGTTCCGCCTTATATCCCGGTTCAAATCAACGAAGATTGATGCAGTGGAATGCAGTGAAATTGCTCGTGCACTTCGCCAAGCACCTGGGCGTCGGGGCCGAAGCTACGTTCGACGAGCGTCGTTTGTCCATCATTGCGCAGGGTGAGCACGGTAGACGCGCGTGTTCCGTAGTTCGGCGAACTGACAAATATTGCCGACAGCCGCCTTTCCCACTCTAGCGCCACCCCGGTATTGGGTAAGCGCTCATCGGCAACGATTTCCCGATCGGCCAGCAAATCGAAGAAAGGGGCCTGCTCAGGCAGCTTGAGCAGCGCTTTTGTGAAGGACGATTTGGCCGCCGCCAACTTCGGCCAAGGGGTATCCAGCAGATGGTTCGATAACCCATAAACGCCTGGCGGCAGACAGCGTGGCGCAGTACGACGATTGGCATAGTACGCCAGCCGTTCGCCGTCGCCGACCAGGAGATTGAAACCGTTGAAATCCGTACCGCGCACCGCCAACGCAGCAAGATAAGGTTCTGGATCGACCTGGCCAGCCAGAAAGTCGGCGACCAGAGCACCGCGCGACGGGGCGTTCGCCATCGTCTTCCCGCCTTCCCGGTAATTGGTCAGCGCGGCAAATCGCCCGTGGCGACTCACCCCCAGCCAAGTTCCGCCCGCCGCCAGATCCCGGCCCGCCAGAACATCCGGCAACTCTGGCCAGAAAGCGGCAGCGGCCGCAGGTCGAGAGAAAATTTCGTCGCGGTTGGCTGCCACCACCAACCGGTAATTCGGGTGTATTTTCCAGGCGATAAGAATCAGGCACATAAACAGTCACACCTATTTATTGAGATTGAAAACAAAACAGGGCCAACGGGCAAGCCCGCGACACTTCCCGCCTGGCGGATTCATTGCTATCGTTCGCCTTTCCTATTACCCGCCCACCGAGCCGTGCTATGGATGAAGAAGCCTCAGTTGCCGCACGATTCAAACTCAGCGAAGAAGA
>CAXNNH010000190.1:0-4452 GCA_964203325.1 Burkholderiales bacterium
GCAACGGCAACGGTGAACGCGCGGCCCTCGGTCGACAGGATCAGCAGTGCGTCGACCGAACGACACTCAATGCTTGTTCCGGCGCGGTCGCCGTCCTTAAAGGCGATGGCCGAGAGATCGAGTCCGTGTCCCTGGCGCACGCGCGCCCAGCCTTTTTCCGAAACGATCACGGTGACCGGTTCGTCGGCGACGGCGGCCGCTTCGGCACGCGAGGCGATGGCCGCCGGCTGGATGACGGTGCGCCGCGCGTCGCCGTGCTTTTCGGCATCGGCCTTGATTTCGCTAATCACGCGACGGCGTAGCAGTGTGTCGCTGGCCAGCAACTTTTGCAGCGCCTCCTTTTCGCTGCGCAGTTTGACCAGCTCCTGCTCGATTTTGATGCCTTCGAGGCGGGCCAATTGGCGCAAGCGAATTTCGAGGATGTCTTCGGCCTGGCGCTCCGACAACGCAAAGCGGGCGATCAAAGCGGCTTTTGTACTCTCCGATTCGCGCACGATGTGGATCACTTCGTCGGTGTTCAGGAAAACGATGTGTCGGCCTTCGAGGATGTGAATGCGGTCTTCGGCTTTTTCCAGCCGGAACTGCGTGCGCCGTTGCACGGTCTTCAGGCGGAAGGTGCACCACTCGCCGACCAGATCGGCCAGCGTTTTTTGACACGGTCGCCCGTCGATGCCGACCGCTACCAGGTTGATCGGTGCTGTTGTTTCCAAACTGGTGTGGGCCAGTAACAAGCCGACAAATTCATCACGATCCAGGCGCGAACTGGTCGGCTCGAACACCAGCCGCACGTCGTCGTCCTTACCCGATTCGTCGCGCGCCCGATCAAGCTGCGAGGCGATCAGCGCCTTCAGTTGCGCTGCCGACTGCTCAATCGCCTTCTTGCCCGCCTTCGGTTGCGGGTTGGTCAGGCTGCCGATCTCCAACAGCACTTTGGCGCTGGAAACCCCCGGCGGCAGCTCCTTGATCACCAGTTGCCAGGCGCCGCGCGCCATCTCTTCAAACTCGTAACGCGCCCGAACGCGCAGGCTGCCACGCCCAGTGGCGTTGGCGATCTCCTGCGCCGAGGGCGGTTTGCTTGGCGTTCATGGTTGGCTCCGTGATGTGATTGACGACACCACCATGAACGCGCTGTTCAATCAGGAAGCCAAGCGATTCCCAGCTCCCGAGCAAACAATGGGGTAGAGAAGGATTACGTTGCCCCATTTAGTGATCGCACTACCTAGTTTGGGGCGGTGTGTTTGATTATGAAATGCTGTCTATAGTTGTGCCACATTGATATACTTCTACCGTTATGCTCACACCATCAGGTGACTCACGATGAAGCGCTGTATTGTTGGTATTCGTCGCCCCGATGCGCCTGCTGCGCCAAGCCGAGGGCAGTACGCGCCGACGGTCTGGTTTCCATCGATGGCGACCATGGCTGCCGTGCTGTCGGAAGACAATCGTGCTTTGCTGCGTATCGTCCGTGACCGGCAACCCAAGTCGCTCACCGAATTGGCTGAGTTGACCGGGCGGCAGGTGCCCAACTTGTCGCGCACGCTGCGGATGATGGAAGGCTATGGCCTGATGGAGCTGACCAAGAACGCTCGAGAAACCCAGCCTACCGCATTGGCCACCGAGTTTCTCGTGGTGCTGGATTGAGCAAGGCTGCAACGATGAACGTCAAACAAGAAGCCGCCAATGAGCTGCTGAATAGGGAGGAAATTGGAAATGGACAAATATCAGCTCAGTGAGCGCGATATCTGCACCAAGTTCATCACGCCAGCCATTCAGCAGGCGGGCTGGCAGCAACACCAATTCCGTGAAGAGGTAAGCCTCACGGATGGCCGTGTCATGGTGCGCGGCAAACTTGCCGCCCGTATCCGCAACCCCGAAGCCAAAGGCGGCCCAAAGCGCGCCGACTTCGTTCTCTACGCCCGTCCCAGTGTGCCAATCGCTGTTGTTGAAGCCAAGCAGGCCAGATTCTCGGTCGGCCATGGCATGCAGCAGGCTCTGACCTATGCCGAAATGCTGGATGCGCCATTTGCCATCAGCAGCAATGGCGATGGTTTTCTTCTGCATGACCGGACTGGTTTGACTCAGCCCATTGAGCGCGAACTTGCTTTGGACGCTTTTCCGTCCCTTGAAGAACTCTGGCCGGTGTATCAGCAATGGAAAGGACTCGCTGATCCCGCTGCCGTCAAACTCATTGAGCAACCTTTTTACACCGATGGCAGTGGTCGCGAAGTACGCTACTACCAGCGCGTGGCCATCAATCGTGCGAGTCGGAAGGTTTGGCAGAACACCACAAAGCTAATCAACAAATATCTGCAGGCGTTATCAGATGCACGAACTTCTGGTGCGGCACGCGAGCGGTTAAAGGCAGCAGCTCGCGAAATAGTCTGCCTCACCAAGCCGGATGCCGAACTTTCGGCTGTCGCGAAATGGTGCGTCCGCTTGCGTAACGATTCACAGCTTTCCAGATTGGTAGGGTGAGGCGCTGATATGACCAAACTCCCCATCAACTTCACCGACCTGTTGCGCCAGCGCACGGTCGAGGGCGAGCGCATCGAGTACAAGACCGGATGGAACCCGGACGCGATCATCCGCACCTTGTGCGCCTTTGCCAACGACTTCGAAAACCTAGGCGGCGGTTACGTGGTGATCGGGCAGGACTGCGACGCCAACGGCCAGCCGGCATTTCCCCCGGTGGGTTTGCCGGACAACCAACTGGACAAGATCCAGCGGGAACTGCTGGCGCATTGCCAGTTGATCCAGCCGCCGTATTTTCCGGTGTTGAGCCTTGAAGTGATCGAGGGCCGCAACCTGATCGTGCTGTGGGCGCCGGGCGGACAGACCCGGCCCTACAAGGCGCCGGAGTCCGTGACGGCCAAGCACAAGCACTGGCGATATTACATCCGTCGCTACAGCAGTACGGTCGAGGCCAAAGGCGACACCGAGCAGGAATTGTTGAGCCTGGCGGCCAAGGTGCCGTTTGACGACCGTTACAACCAGTCGGCACGGCTTGACGATCTGTCCAAACCTCTGATGCAGGCGTTTTTGCAGGAGGTGGGCAGCGCGTTGGCGACGGATGCGCCCGGATTGTCGGTCGAGGCATTGGCGCGGCAGATGAACGTCGCGGGTGGGCCTGTCGAGTCGCCGTGGCCCAAGAACGTGGGTCTGCTGTTTTTCAATGAGACGCCAGAGCGATTTTTCCCCAGCGTGCAGATCGATGTGGTCTGGTTCCCCGAAGGTGCGGGCGGTGATCGCTTCGAGGAAAAGATTTTCAAGGGGCCGCTGGCGCGGATGACGCGTGAGGCCCTGAGCTACATTCAGCGCAATTTCCTGATCGAAACCGTGCTCAAGCACCCGGACCGCGCCGAGGCCACGCGGGTCTGGAACTTCCCCTATGCGGCCATTGAGGAAGCCCTGGTCAACGCGGTCTATCATCGCTCCTACGAAGAACGCGAGCCCATCGAAGTGCGTATCAGCCATGACGAGCTGGTCGTCGTCAGCTTCCCCGGCCCGGATCGATCCATCCGGCTGGAGGACCTTCAGACAGGACGTGCCGTCAGCCGCCGCTACCGCAACCGGCGGATTGGTGAATTCCTGAAGGAGCTTGACCTGACGGAGGGCCGCTCGACGGGCATCCCGAAAGTCCTCAAGGTGATGGCCGCCAACGGCTCGCCCGCGCCGCTGTTTGAAACGGATGACGACCGACTTTCGTTCGTGATCCGCTTGCCCAGTCATCCGCTGGCAAGGGCGGGAATTTCGGCCACCGACCAAGTCACCGACCAAGTCACCGACCAAGTCACCGGGGAAGTCGTGCGGCTGCTGGCAGCGGCCGCACAGGGCGAGCACACCCGTAGTGCGTTGCAAGAAGCCTTGGGCTTGAAGCACACGCCACATTTCCGCCAGGCCTATCTATTGCCAGCGCTGGAGAGCGGCCTTATTGAAATGACCCTGCCCGATAAGCCCAACAGCCGCAGGCAGCGTTACCGCCTGACCGCCCTCGGGCAACGCTGGTTGGGAACGCATCCCGGCCATGGTGCGGGCTGAAGTCATTGTGTGCCCCCGCACACCGCAGCAGCCCGCACCAGTGCTCATTGGTCCCAATAGCGAGTCGTTCGGTAGCAAACTGAGCACCACCACTTACTGCACGTAATAGAATTTTTCAAGTATTCGCAAGAAGGCCAGAAAACCCAGCAACGGCGAGGGTTCTGGCCTTTTTCTTTAGTATTCTCCGATGACAACCAGGCGTTGTTGCGGCTTGTCCGCGATACCAGGCCCGACTCGTTGACCCAGTGGGCAGCGCTAATCCGCCCTTCAGCCAGCACCACGTCAAGAAAGACATAAAATTTCCCGGCCGCTTCCAACGGACAGACGCTGCCGATAGGCCAAGTAGCGACGGATGCACTGCGCTGACCCGCTCCGAACAAAACCTTGGCGCTTTGGCGTTCTGTTTTTGCGTTC
>CAXNNH010000191.1:0-4434 GCA_964203325.1 Burkholderiales bacterium
GGCAGGCCGACGCGGACCGCTTCCAGTTCGTTTTTCGGTACTTCCAGCACCAGTTCGTCGTGTACCTGCATGATCAATTTTGATTGCAGGCCGCTGTCATCCAGCCAACCCTGCACGGCGATCATCGCCAGCTTGATCAGGTCGGCCGCCGTGCCCTGCATCGGGGCGTTTATCGCGGCGCGTTCGGCGCCCTGGCGGCGCGGGCCGTTGCTGCGGATTTCCGGCAAATACAGACGGCGGCCGAACAGGGTTTCGACGTAGCCATCCGTTTTCGCCTGCTCGCGGGTACGGTTCATGTAATCCAGCACACCGGGATAGCGTGCGAAATAGCGGTCGATGTACGCCTGTGCGACGTTGCGCTCGACATTGAGTTGCGCCGCCAGGCCGAACGCCGACATGCCGTAGATCAGGCCGAAGTTGACCGCTTTTGCCATTCGCCGCATGTCCGGCGTCACCGATTCCAGCGCCACGCCCTGCACCTCGGCGGCGGTGGCGGCGTGGATGTCGGCGTCAATAGCGAAGGCTTGCAGCAGGCTGGCGTCGCCAGACAGATGCGCCATGATGCGCAGCTCGATCTGCGAATAGTCGGCGGAGACGATGACATTGCCCGGCTCGGCGATGAACGCCTCGCGAATCTTGCGGCCTTCCATGCTGCGTACCGGGATGTTCTGCAGATTCGGCTCATTGCTGGACAGCCGCCCGGTCACCGCTACCGCCTGCGAATAGTTGGTGTGGACGCGGCCGGTGCGCTGATTGACCATGTTCGGCAGCTTGTCGGTATAGGTCGATTTCAGTTTAGCCAGGCCGCGATAGTCGAGGATCAGCTTTGGCAGCGGATGATCGAGCGCCAGTTCCTGCAATGCATCTTCATTCGTCGAGGGTGCGCCGCCGGGGGTTTTTTTCTTCGGTTTCAGTCCGAGCTGATTGAACAGGATCTCGCCCAGTTGCTTCGGCGAGTTCAGGTTGAACGGCTGGCCGGCAGCCTGATGCGCCTTGCCTTCCAGCGCCACCATCTCCAGTGCCAGCGTGCCGGAATGGGTGCGCAGCAAGTCGGCATCGAGCTTGACACCATTACGTTCGACACGCGCCAGGATCGGCAGCAATGGCATTTCGATGTCACGGTAGACTGACTCCAGATGCGGCTCCGCGACCAAAGCCGGGTGCATGCGCTGATGCAGTCGCAGTGTGATGTCGGCATCCTCGGCGGCGTAGGCACTGGCGCGTTCGATGTCGACCTGATCGAAACCGATTTGGCCGGCACCCTTGCCGCATACCTCTTCATATTTGATGGTTTTCTCGCCCAGATGACGCGCCGCCAGCGTGTCCATGTCGTGCCTCTCATGTGCTTCAAGCACATAGCTTTGCAGCAGTGTGTCGTGCGCAATGCCGCGCAGGTGGATGCCGTGGTTCATCAGCACATGCCAGTCGTACTTCAGGTTCTGGCCGACCTTGGCGCGGCCGGCGTCTTCCAGCAGGGGTTTCAACCGGGCTAGGGTTTCGGCGAGGGGCAACTGGGTCGGCACCCCGGCATAACGATGCGCAAGCGGCAGATAAGCGGCTTCGCCCGCATCCACGCTGAACGATATACCGACCAGCTGCGCCGTCATCGGGTCCAGGCTGGTGGTTTCGGTATCGAGGCAGATCAGATCGGCAGCGGCGAATTTGTTGATCCAGCGAGCCAGCGAGTCTGCGTCGAGGATTGTTTCGTAATGGCGCTCGACCGGTGTTGTGTAGCCCGGATGCAGCGCAGCGGAATCCGGGGCCGGCCTGGGCGGTTTCGATCCCGGATTCCGCTGCGCTGCATCCGGGCTACCGGCTATGCCTTGAACCTCGCGTAGCCAGGTGCGGAAGTTGTATTTGGCGAACAGTTCGGCGAGTTTTTCCTTGTCTTCCTCCACCCAGCCGAGGTCGTTCGGATGCACATGCAGCGTCACATCCGTCTTCACCGTGATCAACTTGCGCCCCATCGGCAGCCACTCCAGCGCATTGCGCAGGTTCTCGCCGACCGCGCCCTTCACCTCGCCAGCGCGCCCCACTAGCTCGTCAAGATCTCCGAATTCAGCCAGCCATTTGACCGCGGTTTTCGGGCCGACCTTGGGCACGCCGGGTACGTTGTCGACCGTGTCGCCGATCAGCGTCAGGTAGTCGACGATGCGATTCGGCGGCACGCCGAACTTGGCCAGCACGCCAGCTTCGTCCAGCGTTTCATTGGTCATCGTGTTGATCAGGCTGACCCGTGGCGTCACCAGTTGCGCCAGATCCTTGTCACCGGTGGATACCACCGCCTGCATGCCAGCTTCATCGGCTAACCGGGTCAGCGTGCCGATCACATCGTCCGCCTCGACGCCGTCGATCATCAGCAACGGCCAGCCCAGCGCCCGCACCGCGTCATGCAGCGGCGCAATCTGGCTGACCAGATCGTCCGGCATCGACGGTCGATTGGCCTTGTATTGCGGATACCAGTCATCGCGGAAAGTCTTGCCCTTGGCATCGAAAACGCAGGCGGCGTAGGCGGTGGGGTAATCCTTGCGCAGCTTTTTCAGCATGTTGATGACGCCATACATCGCCCCGGTCGGCAGCCCTTCCGGGTTGCGCAGGTCGGGTAGGGCGTGGAAGGCGCGGTAGAGATAGCTGGAACCGTCGACAAGCAGAAGGGTATGTGACATGGGCGAAGTATCGAAGCGGGACGCGGCATTGTAGGTTCCGCTTTGCTGACGCCCAAGCACTCAGAGATTTTGCATCCTGCAATTTTCAGGGCGGGTGCAGCACTTGAAGCTAAGTTGTCAGAAGCTTGCCCCTTAAAGGGGACAATTTCTCCCGCTGCCAGCGGTACGGCGAAACCTGCCAGAACTCCGCTAGCGAACTGATTTCAGGTTGAATCGCAATGCCGAGAAATGCTGCCGCCTGCAACAAGGCCGGCAGCGGGGTTTTGTCGGATAGCGGCGCGGCCAGAGTCTGTTTGCTGAGCTTGCCGCCGTCGGTATTCAACGCGACTGGTAGATGGAGATAGGCCGGGGTTGGATAGCCCAACGCCTGTTGCAGCACGATCTGACGTGGCGTCGAGGCAAGGAGATCAGCGCCGCGCACGATGTGCGTGATACCGAGTTCGGCATCGTCAACCGTAACCGCGAGCTGGTAGGTGAAGACGCCATCGGCTCGGCGCAGCACGAAGTCGCCACATTCCTGCGCCACATTGCAACCGACGCAACCGGCGAGGAGGTCGTTGAAGGTAATGCGGGTGTCGGTGACATGGATCCGTAAAGCGGCGTTCAACGGCAAGCCTCGTTCAAGGCATGTGCCGGGATAGAACGGCCCGTCGACGCCGATACGGGCGTTTTCCTTGAGCATCTTTCGCGTGCAGTCGCAGCCATAAATGCGTCCGGTGTCGATCAGGCGATCGATTGCTGCCGCATAGGCCTCGCTGCGCTGACTCTGGTAGACCACCGGCCCGTCCCATTCAAAACCGAATGCGTCGAGTGTGCGCAGGATGCTATCGGCTGAACCCGGCGCCACCCGCGGCGGGTCAACGTCTTCGATGCGCAGATGCCACTCGCCGGTATGCGCGCGCGCATCCAGGTAGCTGCCCAGAGCGGCGATCAGCGAGCCGAAATGCAGTGCGCCGGACGGGGTGGGGGCGAAGCGGCCGCGATAGGAATGGGTGGGCATCAATGTCGGCTTAAGCGAAGCGGATTGTGTAGGTGCGAATTTATTCGCATCACGCTCGCGTGCGAATAAATTCGCACCTACAACGCGGAGCCACGCGGCGGGCTAAAATCGCCAGCTGATTTCATAAGGTTTTCCTATGCTTACCGTCAACAATCTCACCATCCAGTTCGGCGCCAAGCCGCTCTTCGAAAACGTCAGCGTCAAGTTCGGCGACGGCAACCGCTATGGTCTGATCGGCGCCAACGGCTGCGGCAAATCGACGCTGATGAAGATCATGGCCGGCGTGCTGGAACCCAGCGCCGGCAATGTCTCGATCGACCCGCACGAACGCATGGCCTTCCTGCGCCAGGATCAGTTCGGCTTTGAAGACCTGCGTGTGCTCGACGTGGTCATGATGGGCCACGCCGACATGTGGCGCGTGATGCAGGAAAAAGATGCGATCTATATGAACCCGGAAGCCACCGAGGCGGACTTCCTGCATGCCGCAGATCTGGAAAGCCAGTTCGGGGAAATGGGCGGCTATGACGCCGAAGCGCGTGCTGGCGAACTGCTGCTTGGCCTGGATATTCCCGGCGAAAAACACAACGGCCCGATGAGCGAAGTCGCCCCCGGCTGGAAACTGCGCGTGCTGCTGGCGCAGGTGCTGTTCGCCAATCCGGACATCATGTTGCTCGACGAGCCGACCAACAACCTCGACATCAACACCATCCGCTGGCTGGAGTCGGTGCTCAACGGGCGTAACTGCACGATGATCATCATCTCGCACGA
>CAXNNH010000192.1:0-4433 GCA_964203325.1 Burkholderiales bacterium
GCTTGCCTGGCCGGAATCTTCCATGACTGCGGCGTCCCGGTGCTGATGCAGCGTTTTTCGACCTACTGTAAGTCGATGCGTCTTGATGAACCGGGCTGCTGGACCAACCTGCGCGAAGAGGATGCGCGCTTCAACGCCGACCATTGCGTAGTCGGTTATCTCGTCGGTCGGCATTGGAAATTACCCGATTTTATCTGCGACGCGATTCGCTACCATCACGACATTAGCCGCCTCGAAAATCATGCGGCACGCACCATGGTCGCCATTCTGCAACTGGCGATCAATGCCTATTATCAGGTGCTGCGCACCCATAACCCGGAGTGGGACGAAATTCGCGTCGAAGTGCTCGATGAATTGGGCATTCACGAAGAAGCACTGCCCGAGTTTATGGACATAATTCTCGAACGTTATCATCACGGTGTTTAGGCACGGTGCTATCGACTTCTGACTTCTCGCCTAGTAGTCAGTCAACGAGAAAATGCGAACCACCCAGTCACCAAGAGGCACCAAGTTAACGTCATGTTTTCTTGGTGAAACTTTGTGTCCTTGGTGACTTGTCGGTAAGATTTTTATCGTTACCTTTCAACATGACTGACTACTAGGGAGACGCTGATTTAATGACAATTAATCAGCGCCTCCTTAATACCTCCTCTGCAAGCCGCTCCAATGCTGCTTCTACAGAGGGTCTGCCCGGAGAGCCAGTGTTCACGCCACTCTTCAGGCACCCCCTCTGTAGATCGTTGTTCCATGCGGCTTTCCAGCCATCCATGTTTGGAAAACGGTGCGTAGAGGCTACAATTTTTGGAAAAAATAAATGGCCGAAAGTCCAGCTTTGTCGACAGTTTCGCCCTGGGTCAAACGTTTTGCATCCTCAATTCCTGCGGGTAGCCGCGTGCTCGACCTGGCTTGCGGAGGGGGGCGGCATTCCCGTTTTCTCGCAGCGCAGGGCTATCGCGTCGAAGCGGTTGACCGTGATGCGGCGGCGTTGGCCGAATTGGCGCACGTCGATGGGATAACGGTTTTGCAGGCCGATCTGGAGCAGGGGGCGTGGCCTTATGGCGGACGTTTGTTTGGCGGAATAATCGTCGTCAATTATCTATATCGTCCGCGTTTGGCCGACGTGCTGGCCACGCTTGCCAATCCGGGCGTACTGATTTACGAAACGTTCATGATCGGCAACGAACGCTACGGAAAACCGTCGAATCCGGATTTTCTGTTGCAGTCGCAGGAAATGCTCGGCTGGGCGCGTGAGGGCGATTTGCGTGTCGTCGCGTATGAAGAAGGCTGCGTCCACTTTCCGAAGCCAGCACTCAGTCAGCGTTTATGCGCCGTGCGCGGCGAGGTGACGTAACAGCCGACGTAACAGCCTGTAGGGTGGATACGCGTAGCGCCTCCACCCTACAACGAATCAGTCTACAGCGCCGAGTGGGCTACGAAAATTTTTTGTGCCACGGCTTCGACGCCTATCGGTGTCAGGTCGTCGGTCCTAAAAGTTTCCGGGATAGCGAAACCGTTGTAATTGCGGTTTTGCGAACGCTGGTAGAGCGGGTCATAGTGCACTTCGAGTAATTCACCGACCAGTTTGCGCCATTGGCCGAGCGTGGCATAGCCTTGCCAGCGCGCTATCGTTTCTTTGCTTTGCAGATTGCGCAGCACGTCGAGGCGCGAGTTAAGCCAGTCGGGCGCGCTGAGAAAATAGTCATAGTCGCGCAGTAAAAAATCGACCCGCGCCGGAAACGTGGCCTCGACCGTGAGGCACTGGCCGCTGCGCATCGTTTCGATGAGCGCCTCTGGTAGATGGTTGGTGCCAATCTTGCGACTTTCGGCCTCGACAAAAACTGGACGTGCCGGATCAAAGCCTTGCAGGGCGAGCAACAATCGTGAATCGAACATTTTTTGCGAGGGCTGAGGCACATCGGGCAGCACACCGAGCACCGATCCTTTATGGCAAGCCAATTCCTCAAGATCAAGCACCTGCGCTCCGAATCTGGCCAGCGCATGCAGGATGCGGCTTTTGGCACTGCCGGTAGCGCCGCAAATCACTTTGAATTGCATCTGGCGCGGCAGTTCAGCCAGCCTTTCAACCACTAACGCGCGATAGCGTTTGTAACCGCCCTCCATTTGCTGCGCATCCCAGCCGATACGCCGAAAAATATGCGTCATCGCCCCGCTACGCTGGCCACCGCGCCAGCAGACAATCAGAGGTCGCCAGGTCTTGGGGCGGTCGAGAAAATTTTCGCGCAGATGGCGAGCGATATTCTCAGAGACATAAGCAGCGCCGATTTTCTTGGCGGCAAATGGCGAAACCTGCTTATAGAGCGTGCCAACTTCGCACCGCTGCGCGTTGTCGAGCACCGGGCAGTTAATCGAGCGCGGGATGTGATCTTCGGCAAATTCGGCCGGTGAGCGCACGTCGATGATGTCATCGAAAGCGCTGAAGTTGGCCAGTTCGCCGATCTGCTTGATAGTGTGGATGCCAGGGTTCATCGCGTCATTTTAACAGCGGGGCCAGCCCACGCCAGACATTGTCGAGCAGACGTGGCTGTGCTTCAGCGGTCGGGTGCAGATTGTCGGCCTGAAACAGATCGGCTTGTGTGGCTACGCCGTCGAGCAAAAAATCGACCAGCGCCGTTTTCCTGGACTGTGCCACTTGGCCGAAGGATTCGTGAAACTGTGTGGCATAGGCGCCGTAATTGGGCGGCAAACGTTGGCCGACGATCAAAACACGCGCTTTGTGCTTTTGCGCGCTAGCCGCTATCGCGGCCAGGTTATCGCGCATCGCGCTTAACGACAGACCGCGCAGACCGTCGTTGGCGCCCAGCGCGACGATCACGATGTGCGGCGCGTGTTTGGCCAGCGCAGCCTCGATACGCGCCCGCCCGCCGCTGCTGGTTTCGCCCGAAATGCTGGCGTTGACAACGCTATAATCCAGCTTCTTCTCATGCAAGCGCTGCCCCAGCAGGGCCGGCCACGCGGCATCCTGACGAATACCGTAGCCCGCCGATAGCGAATCGCCAAAAACGAGTATCGTCTGCGCGGCATGGGCAACCGAGCCAGCCGAGAGCAATACGCTGAATCCAAACAACAAGCACGTAAATTTCGGAAATCGAAACATGGGAAACATGGCGATGGCAGCAATCAAAGTGGTTGAAGTCGAGGGGCTTACCAAGTTCGTCGCCTTGGCGGCTGATGCGGGCGACACGTTGACAAAATCATCGCCTAAAACATTGACCATTTTGCACGATATTTCGTTCTCCGTCGCCGCCGGCGAAACAGTGGCCATTATCGGTGCCTCCGGCTCCGGAAAATCGACCCTGCTTGGGCTACTGGCTGGCCTCGATTTACCGAGCAGCGGTACGGTCACGCTGGCTGGCCATCCCCTGACCGGGCTGAGTGAGGACGAACGGGCCATGCTGCGCGGCCGCCTGCTCGGTTTCGTCTTTCAATCCTTTCAATTGCTGCCCTCGCTCAATGCCCTGGAAAACGTGATGTTGCCACTTGAGCTGGCCGGTACGGCCAATGCCCGTGCCGAAGCGGAATACTGGCTCGAACACGTCGGCTTGTCACACCGCCTGCAGCACTACCCGAAACATCTCTCCGGCGGCGAGCAACAGCGCGTTGCCCTGGCACGCGCCTTTGCCCCAAAACCCAAGCTGATTCTGGCCGACGAGCCAACCGGCAATCTGGATGCGGGCACCGGGCATCAGATCATCGAACTCATGTTCGCCATCAACGCCGAAAGCGCCACGACCCTGATCCTGGTAACGCACGACGAAGAGATGGCCGCACGCTGTGGGCGGCGGATGCGCATGCACGCCGGACAGCTAACCGAGCTGGCCTGAATCTCCAGCCCGGCGCCCGCCTACGAAGGCACTGGAGAAGCGCATGGAACAACGATCTGCAGGGGACTGGAGAAGGGCGTGTTTATTGGCTCTCCGGGCAGCCCCTCTCAAGAAACAAAACTGACCGGCGCTGCCGTTTACCTTATAGCGCATCAATGTTTCTTCCAGGGCACCTGGCCCGCGTGCGGGGTCGGATTGCTCTGTAGATTGAGCATTGGCGCGGCTTGCAGAGGCGGTGCCGGCGCAGTGGCCACAAAAACCCCCGTCATTCCCGCGCCGGCGGGAATCCAGGCGGCGGTGGTTCAGCGAACACCCTATGGATTCCCGTCGGCACGGGAATGACGGGGATGCTTCTTGTTGACGTCCTGCGCTCACGGCTTCGGGTTGCCCGGCATCGCATCGCTCAAAAGCGAGCGCAGGCGGAACTTTTTTCGCCAGCGAAAAATATTTTTCCGCGCAAGTTGAATCTGCGCTTTTGCAGAATTCACTATTATTAACTCAGTGAGGTAAGCCCCCGGCTTTGCCGGGGGACTCACCGAGGTTTGACCTATACGGCGGTCACTGTGAATCTATCATCTCGACTAAGAGATG
>CAXNNH010000193.1:0-4403 GCA_964203325.1 Burkholderiales bacterium
TCTTGCCATGACCTTCATGGTTAGTTCGGATTAGTCATGAAATCAAGGCGCTGGGGGCTGATCAACACTTCCCGCGAACACAGCCTTTTTTTATGATTTCAAGCTCCCGCTTGAGTCGGAGATTTTCGGCCCGCAACCTGGATAGCTCCCTCTCTTCCGGTGTGACTACTCTGCCGCCAGCCCCGCTGAGCTTGCCTTCCGCCGCTGCCTTGACCCAGTTGCGCAAGGTCTGGTCGCCCAGTCCGAGTTCCTTGCAAACCATGCTGACACTCTGGCCGCCCTTGACCCGTTTGACCGCCAGTTCCTTGAACTCGGTCGTGTATCCCTGTTTCGGTATCTTCATTTCCTGCCTTCCAAAAGTGACTCAATTTTAGGTCACTCTTGGCAGACGAAATTTCGGGGGAAGCTCATAACGTTTTTAAGTGGAAATTGAATAACCAGGTTCGGTTAAACGAAAAAAGGAGGGGTGATGACGTCGGGGTGTTAAAGACCTTCGGTTGCACTCCGTCAACTAAGTTTTCTAGCCCAAGTTATTTGTAATTTTATTGATGGGACGAACTACTGGCGGTGCTTGTTAAAACCCATAGCTGTAGCCATCACCCGTCAGCGCGAGCGGGCCAAATCGAAATCTGCCGCGTTGCGCTCGTCGACGTAAAGGCTGTCGGTGCTCGGTTGATTGCTATTGTGACAAAGCACGATGACGTTGCTCAGTGCCTGCTTGCGCTGCAATACCTCGACTGCGCAGCGGCCATAGACGCTTTCGATGGTCGCCAGCAGGTTACGGGCGTATGGGGTCGCCAGTTTGTTGTCGAGGATCAGGTTGGCGATCATTACGCCGTCGGGTTTTAACACCCTGCGCGTACTATGCCAAAATTCCCGCGTCACCAGATGGCCGGGGATTGAGCTGTGCGAACTGTAGACATCGACGATTTCGGCGGCGAACCGCGCGCTACTGCGCACGACAAAGCGGCGTGCGTCGTCCGCTACAAATTCCCCCAGCGCCACTTCCCCCAGGAAACGCTGTTCGGCAATCTGGCGAATCGCCGGATCGATATCGACGTAGGTGTAGTGGTTGCTCGCTTCGCGGTGTGAAATCGTAAATCCGCCGGCACCGAGTACCAGAATTTCCTGGTCGCGCAAGCCTAGATCGTCCAGCAGGATGCTGCGGATATGACGCACATAACGCGCATAGCGCGGTGGATCGCTCTCGTCGATCAGCGAGGCGACCGAGTTGTTGTTCTTGAACGCCTTCGGATTGAGCGCACCTTCTAATTTGACAGGAATCACTGAATAGTTGGCGTAAGCGGTTTCGATGACCGGTCGCAGTACGGTGTTGGCACCGATGATCGGGGCGGCCACCACCAGCACCGCTGCCAACGACCGCCCATCGCCGCCGCGTAATAGGGCGAATCCGGCGACGAGCAGCAGGGCACAAATGGCGACGGCGGCCGAGACGCCCAGCCACTGCATGACCAGCAGCGAGAGACTGATCGATCCGAGGAAAGATCCCAGCGTCGAATGGTAAAGCGCGGTGCCACTCGCCTGGCCGGTGCGCTCATGCTGCAGCAGATTGGTCAGAATGGGCACCGTCTGTCCGAGCAGCCAGGCCAAGGGGCAAAGCACCGCCGCCATGAACACCAGATAGGCCAGTGTCGGTGGGTTGAAATAGTAGAAGACTAGATCAACCGTGACGCCCGCCAGACCCAGCCCGGACAGCGCCGCCGCGATTAGAAAATTGCGCGCCACCACTGGCCGATAGTCCCGGTCGATCCGCGCTCCGGCGTGATAGCCCAGTGCCAGCGCCAACAGGAAAAAGCCGATGGTCGGTGCGGTGACGACGATGGAGCTGCCCATATGCGGAATGATCTGACGCAAGGCAATGACTTCGGCACCAAGCGAACAAAATCCCTCGATGAAGACGATGGCAAACAACAGGCCACGGGACATGGAGGCGGCAGAATTCTGCGGCGTTATGAGAGTGGGCACAAAAATTACGGCGCGCTCACTGCCCCGCTTATTACCCCGCTTATGACCCTATTCCGCCCGCTGCGCTTGGCTTCGTAGAGCGCGGTATCGGCGCGGATCAGCAGTTGCTCCAAAGACTCGCCGGGAGTCATCGCGCACAGGCCGATACTGACCGTCACCTGCAAATCGAGCGCGTTGCCGACGGCGAAACTGGCCTGGGCAATGGTGGCGCGCACGCGCTCGGCGACGAGCAGCGACCCAGAAGCGTCGGTTTCCGGCAGCAACGCGACAAACTCCTCGCCGCCGTAGCGTCCGCAGGTGTCGACGCCGCGTAGCGCCTTGACCAGCAAGGCGGCGACGCCCTTGAGCACCGTGTCGCCGACTGCATGACCGTAGTTGTCGTTAAAGGATTTGAAGTGGTCGATGTCGATCATGCACAGCGACAGAGGATGATGCGAGCGTTGCGCACGCGCCAGCTCGCGCTGGCAAGTGGCCAGCAGTTGCTGGCGGTTGGCAATGTTGGTCAGCATATCGACGGTGGCCATGCGATAGAGCTGTTCGGTGGCTTGAGCGCGTTCGAGGGCAATCGACGCCAGATGCGTAACTTCGTCCACCAGGGCCAACTCGTGACGTGTCGGCCGGCGCGGCGAACGGTAATAGAGGGCGAAAGTCCCCAACGCCTTACCTTCCGACGACAGAATCGGGAAAGACCAACAGGCGCGCAAGCCATGATCGAGCGCCAGATCGCGGTAAGCCGCCCAGCGGGCATCGCTGGCGATGTCCTCGGCGATGGTCGTTTGCCGGCTATAAACCGCCGTGCCGCAAGAACCGGCCTGCTGGCCAATTTCCAGCCCTTCGATCGCATTGAGATAAGCCGGCGGCAAACCGGGTGCGGCTCCGATACGCAGGTGCATGCCGTCCTCTTCGAGGATCATGATCGAGGCTTTGCCGCCGTGCAGATGGCGCTCCATGCGTACGCAGATGGCGTCGAGGATCTCCGGCAGATCGCGAATGCGGGCGATCATCGACAGAATTTCGCGCTCATCCTCCGCGCGCTGCTCGGCCTGCTTGCGCTCGGTGATGTCGACCGAGGCGCCAATCACGTAGTGCTCGCCATTAATCGTCACCGCCTGCTTGTGGGTCAACAAATAGCGTTCGGCTCCCCGATGGCTGATTCTGATTTCCTTGACCAAGCTGGGCAAACTTTGGGCTTGATGATCGCCTTCGCGCAACTGCTCGGCGGTTTCGACGGAAAAAATCTCGTAATCGTTGCGCCCGATCAGCTCCTCACGCGCAAAACCGCAAAATTCGGTCGCTCGCTCATTAACGACAACGTAGCGACCGTTAGCGTCCTTGATCGTGGCAATGACCGGCAGCGTATCGAGCATCAGGCGGTTCAAATCTTCCTGCCCTTCGAGCTTGCGGCGAATCACTTGCACTTCTTCCTGATAGCGTTTTTGTTCGCTCAGATCGCTGAAGACACCGACGTAGTTAGTGATCTCACCGGCGTCGCCGCGCACGGCGGTGAGGGTGGCCAAACCGGGGAATTCTTCGCCGTTTTTGCGTCGTACCCACAGCTCGCCGCTCCACACGCTATGACGAACCAGCGCGTCAAAAATTTGCTTAAAGAAAGCCTCGCTCTGGCGCGACGACATCAGTAAACGCGGATTGCGGCCTATCGTTTCGCTCGGCGTGTAGCCAGTAATCGACGTATAAGCAGGATTCACCGACTCGACAAACCCCGTAGCATCGGCAATAACGATCCCCTGGAAAGTCGACGCCGCTACCGTTTGTGCCAGCGACAGGGTACGTCGCGACAGTAACAGCTCGTGCGCCTGCGCCCCTAGCGCCTCCTGCAGTTCCTTGACGTAAGCGCGCTCGACACTGACCAAAATATCGGAATAGGTCAGTATGCCGACCAAGCCACTGTCGCTAACCACGCCCAAGTGGCGCACCTGGCGTTCGGCGAAAACGTTGCGCGCCTTGTACAAGCTGGTGGCAAGCGTGACGGTGACGAGCGGAAAGCTGGCCGCCTGGTGCGCGACAAGCGCATGCAGACGGTGACCGATAATGCGCAGCGCGTCGACTTCGGTAAAAATACCCAGTTCGCCCTCGTGATCGACAATCGCGGCGTATTGCTTGAAACGCGCCATCATGGCGATCATTTCATTCACCGGCAGGTTGCCGGAAATAACCAGCGGACTCTTTTTCATGATCGAGCCGACATCTTTCATCTGCACGAAAAACTCGATGCCCTGGTTATTGACCACATCGGATTGCGAAACGACGCCCACGCGATTGCCGGCCTGATCGATCACCAGAAGGTGACGAATACGCTCGCGTTCGAGGCGAAACGTCAGCGACTGGATCGACTCGCTTTCGCCTATCGTTTTCACCGGTTTGGTCATGAATTGCGCCACTGGCAAATCCAGCGTGGC
>CAXNNH010000194.1:0-4385 GCA_964203325.1 Burkholderiales bacterium
CACCTACGCCCTGATCCTGATGGACATGCAGATGCCCAATCTCAATGGAGTCGAAGCGACGCGTGCGATTCGCGCTCTGCCTGGTTACGCACAAACCCCGATTCTGGCCATGACCGCTAATGCCTTTGATGAAGATCGTCAGGTCTGCCTCAAGGCAGGCATGAACGACCATATCGGCAAACCTGTCGATCCCGACGTGCTGTTTGAAGCCTTGCTTAAGTGGTTGGAGCGAACGGCGCATTGAGGTTTTGGCACAGGCGATTCCCTACGTCGGGTTACGGATGCGAATTCCACGGCAAACTGGACACCGATTCCGGGTAACCGTAAGGATTCCTTCGTAAATGAGTAACACAATGTCGAATAAATAATATCGACTAGCCTGCTATGACCCGTAATGGAACGGAGGATACGCGTCACGCGGAGGCCACGGCACGAGACCGGATAAAGTGAAGTAGCGTCGAGCGGGATACGTCCATGATTTTGGCAATCGATGCCTTCGAAACTTGCTTCCCGAGCAGTATCTGGATTTCGGCTTCCTTGCCATTCAGGCGAGAGTGTCCAAATGAGCCTTTTGGTCTGCCCAGCAGGCGTCCCTTGGCCTTGGCCGCCGCCAGCCCCTCCCGGGTGCGCTCTGAAATGAGGTCTCGCTCAATCTCGGCAAATAGTCCGAACATGGTCACCATGACCTTGCTCTGGATATCCTGCTGCCCATCCAGTTGAATATTCTCCTTGATGGCGACAAAGCGGATCTGATGCTTGATCAGATCATCAATGATTTGGATTATTTGCCCGACGCTGCGCCCCAGGCGTGAGAGCTCACTCACCAGCATCAAGTCTCCCGCCTGCATTGCCGCAAACAACCCCTCTATGCCGCGCTCCTTCAACGTCTTACGCGAAGAGACCGTCATCTCTACAAAGTCATCGACATGCAGTCGTTGGCGATGCGCGTAATCGAGAATCGCCAACCGCTGGGTGTTGAGATCCTGGCTTCCGGTCGAAACGCGCAGGTAGGCAACGGTTTTTATCGGGTGAAGAAAGGGTGTCGAAGAAATGGTCATTTCAAGGTTTTTTTGTACAGAATTCGTTTAGTATATCCGTACGTATACATGTCCGCATACTGACTAGAAAAACGGTCGTTATTTTGGTCACGTCCCAAACGAATTCCTGCGATGCAAGCCAGCGATACCGCCTACCCGCGCTTCAAGAACCGACCCTCATCGAGTGAATTGGATAGGTTCTATTCCCCGAGCGCAAGCGAGCGGATGTTCTGCGACGGCTACACACGTTTGCCAACAACCCGCTTGGGCTTCGTGTTGTTGCTCAAGACCTACCAGCGTCTGGGATATTTCATCACTTCGGAGGAGGTGCCCAATGCGATTGTCGAGCATATTGCAGCCGCTATTGGAGCACCAGGGGACCGGGAATCGCTTCTGCAATACGATGTTTCCCAAGCCAGGCGCAAACACTTGCCGGTTGTACGCCAGTTTCTCGGTGTAAAACCGTTCGACGGTGGTGGCAAAGCGTTGATGAGGGAGGCCTTCCTCGAAGCTGCCTTAACCAAAGAGGATGTGACCGACCTGATTAATATCGGCATTGAGACACTGGTGCGCGATCGGTACGAGTTACCCGCTTTTGATACCTTGGAGCGGGAAGCCCGCACACAGCGGGGCGCAGCAAATCAGGCGTTGTTCGCGCAGGTTTGCCGTGCATTGAGCGATTTGGATCGCGAGTTTCTCGACAGCCTTTTTGTCGTCGGCGATGATCCACGGCGGGTCAGTCCCTGGAACGACCTTAAGGAAGATCCCGTGAAACCCACACTGGATGGCATGCGTGAGCTTGCCGCCAGGTACGATCGGCTGACCAGCATGGCTGGGCACACGCCCTTGTTGAAGGCGATACCGGTAGTCAAGGTCAGTCAATGGGCGCTGGAAGGGAACAGCTTGGATGCGGGCAGCATGGTCACCATGGAGGCGAACAAGCGCTACGCGGTGACTTTGGCGTTGATCTCCCAGCGCTTGGCCCGTGTAATCGATGACCTTTGCGACATCTTCTGCAAACAGATGAGGCGGGTAACCCGATTCGCGGAGGCGGCTCTAGAAAAATACCTGGCCGACAATCAGGAAAAAACAGACGAGATTCTGCGGCATTATTCCTCGTTGGAAACGCTCTTGAATTCCGGCCGTCCGGAGGCCGAGCAGTTGCAGGAGATCCGACAAGCCGTAACTGCGCGCCCCGATTTGTGTGAGTTCTCTCGACTGCACGCAGAATACGGTGGCAAAAATGAGTGCCGTTTCATGTGGCACTTCTTCAAGCACAGGCGCTTGGAAATGTTGAGGATTCTCAGGAAGATAAAACCGGTGGCTACCAGCCAGGACACCAATTTTGAACGGTCCTTGGCATTTATGTTGGCACCGCGCAGTCGGCACTGCGAATGGCTTTCGCTCAACGACGACGAAGAGGGGTTACGCCTGGCGGACCTGGATTGGGTGCCGAACAAATGGTGGAATCTCATTACGGGCGAGGGCCAACGGGACTCGATGCCGACCAAACTCAATCGCCGCCAGTTTGAGGTGTGTGTCTGCTCTCAGATGGTCAGGGAACTCAAGTCTGGCGATCTCTGCGTGATTGGCGGTGCTGAATATTCTGATTTCCGCGACGAACTGTTGCCGATGGACCAGTGTGAAACGACACGCGCAGATTACGGCGAGAAAGTCGGCCTGCCCGTGGAGAACACGGCGTTCGTCAAACATGTGCGCACCCTTCTGATGGAAGCAGCGGCCAAGGTCGATGAAACCTATCACGACAACCCCTATTTTAAGATCATCGATGGACGGCCAAAGCTTAGCAAACAGGTCAAGAAAGCCGTGCCGCCTGGATTCAAGAAAATGGACGAACGGCTGACCAAAAAGCTCGACGCGCTGGGGATCTCACTGCTGGATGTCCTCGCGGACACCATGCAATGGCTGGACTGGGGCGAACACTTCGGACCGTTGAGCGGGCTTCAAGGCAAGCTCAAGGAGGGGGCCAAACGCAAAATCCTGACCGCGTTCGCCTATGGAACCGGCTTGGGACCCACTCAAATTGCTAAAAACGTCGCCGATCTGAGCGCACGCCAGGTGTCCTTTGTGAACCAGCGACAGGTCACCACGGAGAAATTGGAGGCCGCAATCTGCGCCACCATCAACGGCTACAATCAGTTCCGTTTGCCCCGCTACTGGGGAGACGCGAAGCGTGCGGCGGCCGATGGCACCCAATGGAATCTGTACGAGAATAATTTACTGTCGGAGCGCCATATTCGCTACGGAGGCTATGGGGGCATTGCCTATTATCACGTCAGCGATGCCTACATCGCCCTCTTTTCGCATTTCATCCCATGCGGGGTATGGGAGGCCGTGTACATCCTCGACGGCCTGAGCAAAAACAAGTCTGACATTCAGCCCGACACGCTGCATGGTGACACCCAAGCGCAAAGTGCGCCGGTTTACGGACTAGCCTACTTGCTGGGAATAAAGCTCATGCCTCGCATTCGTAACTGGAAGGAGCTGAAGTGGTTTCGTCCGACAGCGAACGAGGTGTACCAGCATATCAATGACCTCTTCACCAAAGATTCCGTGGATTGGGATCTGATAGGAACGCACTTGCCTGACATGCTCCAGGTTGCGCAGTCGATCCAGGCTGGCCGAATTTCACCCTCAACGATCTTACGCAAGCTCGGCACCGCCAGTCGTAAAAACAAACTCTACTACGCGTTCAGAGAACTGGGGCGTGTCGTCAGGACCGGATTCCTGCTGGAATACATCGGCAACAGTGAACTCCGGCAGATTATCCAGGCCGCGCAGAACAAATGCGAGGGTTTCAATAAATTTGCCCAATGGGCCTACTTTGGCGCCGATACCATCGAGGATAATGTGCGGGACAACCAGCTCAAGATCATCAAGTACAACCACCTCGTCGCCAACCTGGTGATCTTCCACAATTGTCATACCATGACAAGGGCGCTGAAGGAGCTCGAAGCGGAGGGAATGACGTTGACGCCAGAGTTGCTTGCGGCATTAAGCCCTTATCGGACTCACCACATCAATCGATTCGGTATGTACGAGCTTCATGATCGCGAGCCGGCGCCGGTGAACTACGGCGCAATGTTCGAAATAGGCGACCGATTGGCCGCGTAGAAGAATGTAAATGTGCGAAACGCATACTGTTACTCATTTACGTGAGAATCCTTACGGTTACCCAACAACGGGTTCTCCGCAGAGGAAAACTTCGATTTCATCACGGGCAAGAGCCGGCATTTCATTGCGGCGCTTAAGAGCAACCGGCTGATCGCACTGAGCGAAGAAGATAGAAAGAAGAAGCGTTTTGTTCGAGTAGATGAACTGAATTTT